>NZ_AP027059.1:606980-910470 GCF_030295325.1 Haliovirga abyssi
TTTAAAGTCCCTTGATAAAAAAGATGATTTGTTTCAAGAAAAATTATTTTTAAGTATACCAAAAAGGAGTTTTTTATGAACTATTTTGATGAAATTTCAAAGGTTATTGATTATATAGAGGATAATTTGAGAAATGATATTACAATTGATGATTTATGTAATTATATATATATTTCAAAATATCATTTTCAAAGATTATTTAAAAGTATAGTTGGAGAGTCTGTTATATCCTATATAAAAAAGAGAAGAGTTTATGAAGCGGCATTAGAATTAAAAACTTCTAATAAAAATATTTTAGAGATAGCTATTGAATTTAATTTTAATTCTAATGAAGTTTTTTCGAGAAGTTTTAAAAAAATATATGGAATAACTCCTAAAAAATATAGAGATTCAAAGATGATAATAAACAAATATCCCAAAATAGATTTAGTAGCAAGAAAATTATTTATTAATAGCTTGGGATATTTAATATCTTGGGAATTAGTAGAGATGCCAGAACTAAAATTAATTGGATTGCAGGGCGTTTCTACTGGAAAAAATGATATTGAGATTACTAGAAAAATTTGGAATGAATTACTAAAAGAGCTACCTAAATTAAAAAATATAGAAAATTCTAATTTACATTATAATTTTTTGATTAATGGTTTTTCTGATGACTTAAATATTTTTTTTGGAGGATTTAAAGTTAAAAATTTTGATTTCATCCCTTCAAAATTTATTTTGAGAAAGATTAATTCTCAAAAATATGTAAAATTTATGCATAAAAGTGAAAGTAAAAATGGGATAACGAAATCTCTTGATAAAACAATAGATCTTATTTATGATACTTGGCTACCTAATACAAATTATAAAATAGATGATATAGGATTTGATTTGCTTGTTGTTAGTAATGAAGAAAATTTAAATACAGAAGGAGAAAATACAATTATAGAACTGTATTTGCCTTTGAAAAGATAGTATTAAATAGGGTGATATAGAAGAATCTATATTATCCTATTTTTATATTTAAATTTCATCTTTTTAACTATTCTAATAAGATAAATATTTTTAAAAATACTTTTTAAAATACTTTTTAAAAGAAAGAGTTTTATATTGAATTAGGCTAAATTACTTATAATTTAGTCTTTTTGTTATGTTTATATATGAAATGTATCTATTGTTGACAAAACAGTATATAAAAATATTTGACATTGTACTAGTATTTTGATATAATTCTTACCCGCGGAATTTAAATTACTAAAAAATTGGAGGAGGTATTAAGTTATGAAGAAGTATTGGAAGTTTTTGTTAGGATTAGTGTTATTAGGAAGTTTTTTTGGTTGTGAAAGTTTATTGGATGGTGGTAACAAATTAGTAGAGGTAAAAGTAATAGCTACTTCTGAAAATCAAGTTGTAGTAAGAGATATAAAAATTGATGAAGATAATATAGATTTATCGAATAATCAAGCAACTGAAATGATTGAATCAGGTGATAAGAGTGTAAGTTGGAATACTGTAGAGGTAATTAATGGAGCAGCAACATTTGTAAAACATGAAGATGAAATTGATATTAATGAAGATGGAACTTTAAAAGTTTATGAAGATAAAGTAAAATTTATAACAAAATAATTAGATGGGAGAAGATATTATGAAAAAAATATTAAGAGTTTTGCTTTTAATTACTATTTCCATCTCTTTTTTTGGATGTTTTAATGAAAATAGTGATGATAGTAATAATTTAAAAAGAGATTTAGAAAATAAGATTAGTATAAAAGTAAAAGTATTAAATAGTGTAGCAGGAAATAATATAAGTAATTCTGCTATTAAAGTATATATGGGAGAAGAGATATTAGGAGAAGCTAAAACAGATAAAAATGGAGATGCTACAATTTATTTAGACAAGGATTTAAATGGAAATTATATAGATGTAGTAGCAACTAAAAAAGGGTATGGAACATCTAAATTTCAAGATTTAAAATTAGGAAGAGATAATGAAGGAACTATTACATTATATAATTTTAAATCTTTATTAAAAGAGTATCAAGATAGATTAGAAGCACCTACAATAGAAAAAGTAGAAGTTTTATCTAATGATGATAAAGATGGATCTTATAAAACATTATTTGATGAACAAAATTATGAAAATAAGAGTATTGATAGTGTGAAAATACAGGCAAAAGCTAAAATAGCTATGGAAAAAACAGAATGGGGAACACAAGGTATCAGACTAGATATAAATAGTAATGTTACAAGAAATTCTTATAAGGTTTCAAATTATCAAGTTAGAAGTGAAGAGATAAAAGGTTCGAATCCGAAAGAGTATTTAACAGTAGCCGAATTTGACACAGGATATAATTTGATAAAAGGTGAAAATTATATAAAAATTCATGTACAAGATTTAGCAGGAAATAATACTACTAAATATGTATACTTAACTGCTTTAAAAGGTGTAGAATTAAAAAGCTCTGAAATAAAAGAAACAACAGCAAAATTATTTAGTTATGAATTTATGATGTATGCAAAATCATATGTACAATATTTACCAAGAACAATAAAATATGCAGAAATAAATAGAGGTTTTTCAAATTTTGATTTAGAACCAACTATTGGATATGTAAGTTTAAAATTTTCAGTAAGAGATAAAGATAATACTTATATACCTATAAAAGGATTCGAAGTATATAGATCAGAAGATAACAAAAATTTCACAAAAGTAGGAGAAAAATTTTATACTGAAGCTACAATTGGAGAATTGGACACTGATATAAATGATTTGTATAAAGGTGTTGACTCTAAAGATAAACCAAAACATGATGAATATGGACATAAATATATAGATTCTGATTCTACATTAGAAGAAGGAAAAGTATATTATTATAAAATTAAGGCCTTTAGTGAAAAAGGTGTATTAATGACAAATGTAGTAAAAGGAAGATTTTTATCAAGCTTTAAAGTTGTTCTTGAAGGTCCAGAAAATAATGGGAAAGTAGATAAAATTTCTCCAACATTTAAATTTAAAATAGATGGGATGCCTTCATTAAAAGAGATAGCAACTAATTTAGCAGATAAAATAACATCAAGAAGTGCTATAGAAGTAGAGATAAGTAATTTAGAAACTGAAATAAAAAGTATAACTGATGAAACAGAATTAAAAAGTAAACAAGCAGATTTAGAAAATAAAAAAGCAGAATTAAAATCAATAAAAGATGAAATATTTGATACAAAAAAAGGTATAGGAGATCAGTTTAGGTTTAAAATGGCAATAGAAGATAAATTAGGAGACAAATTTGGTTCTTATGCTATAAATAAAGGACCTACTTACAACTATTCTTGGCATTCATTTGTTTATAATGTGGAAACAGGAAAATTTTATTGGATAACAGATTGGAAATACACAGGTTGGTGGTATAAAGATGCAGGATATAAACAAGGAGTTGAACCTGATTTAGAAAATTCAATAGAAATAGATAGTTTTAGACAACTTTTAGCAGGTTATGGAGTAAATATAGGAGAAGTATTTACTATAAATGATGATAATGAAATAGAGTTTAATTTAGAAAATTTTGCACAAGTTTATAAGGATCAGATATGGATAAAATATGGTGGACCATTAGATTTAACATTGTTTGAAAAAGGGAAAACATATGAATGGGATGTATTTGGATATCCAACATATAGCGGATATCAAACGGCACCACAATTTATAGAAGATTATAGTACAGATGATGTATATGGTAGATCTATAATTTATACTAATAAAGGTGCAGGAAACAATGCTGACAACGGAAGATATACGTTTATAGTGTCAGAAGATGCTAATTAAGGAGGTTTAATATGAAAAAAGGATTAATTGGATTACTTCTATTAATATCTATGGTAGGATGTTTTTCTAATAATAATGAAAGTGATAAAGATAAAGTTATTGAAAAAAAACAGACAATAGAGAAAGTAGGGTATAATTTTTATAATGTAAAAGATAAAACAGAATCAGATTTAATAAATGAAACTCATTATGGGACTGTAATAGTAAGAGCAAAAAAGGAATTAACTGAAGATTATTTAAAGAATATGAATGTGGAAGTATCTAAAAAGTTTGAAATGAATGGTAAATTATACTATTTTTTAAAAACAAATGATAGCGAGAAAACTACAATAGAAAAATTAAATAATAGTAAGTTAATAGATTATGCAGAACCAGATATTAGAATGGAGATACCAGAAGATAAATTAAATGAAGCTATAAATAGAGCACCAAAAAGAGCAAGTGAAGTTGTAGATGAAAAAGAACTTAATGATAAGTTGGTAGATCAAGAATATTCTTTAAAGAATACAGAATGGTATAAGGCTTACAAAGAGTTTGGATTTGGAGACTATACACCATATGTAGCAGTAATAGATAGTGGAATAAATATGCCACATAAAGAGTTTGATGGAGTATTCTATAAAGGATACACAAATTTTAAAAAGAATAAAGAAAATGAATATGAATTTACTAATGGAAAGATATTATCTATGATAGAAGATTTTGATTTTGAAGGTAAAGAATTAAATTGGGATCATAATCATGAAGAAGGTCATGGAACTCATGTATCAGGTACAATTGCTGCAAGAGGAGATAATGGAATAGGAGTAGCAGGAGTATGTTGGCAAGTAAAACTAATAATGTATAAAGTATTTGCTGATAATCCAGATGATACAAAAGTAGATGGTAGTGGAAGCACAACAGCAGTATATGGTTCTTTAAAACATTTAGCTGATTGGAAAAAAGATAATGGAATAGATTATACAATACCAGTTAATATGTCATTAGGTGGATCTTATGCAAGTAATTTTGCATTGGACACAATAAGTTATGCACTTAAAAATAATATAGTTGTAATAGCAGCTTCTGGGAATGATGGTGCTTTTCAAGAAGCAAATTATCCTTCAAGTTATGCAGGAGTAATAACAATAGGAGCTTCTGATGGGAATGATAAAAAAGTGTCATTTTCAAATTCATCAAGAAATTTATCAGTTGTTGCTCCAGGAAAAATGATATTATCCGTTGGAAATGCTGATGAAGGAGTTAATTATTATAGATATATGAGTGGAACTTCTATGGCAACGCCTTTTGTTACAGGATTAGCTGGATATGTATTGACATTTAATCCATATTTAACACCTGCGGAATTAAAAGAAGTAATAGAACAAAATGCAGATGATATATATCCAGAAATTTATGGAAAAGGGTATGATGTAGATACAGGATATGGAAGAGTAAATGTTTATAAAACAATAAAAGCAGTTATAAATAATGATATAACACCAGTGTATAGTGAACATAGCTTAAAAATAACATTACAAAATATACATCCATATTTTGCTTCAAAAGGTTTGCCTAACCCAGTAATTCCTAATAATGGAGTATATTTATATACTAAAGAAGGAAAATTTGTAGCAACAGGACAAACGAATGATGATGGAGTTATATCATTTAATATGCTAAAACCGGGAGAATATAGAGCAGTATCAACAATTCAAGGGGAACTAGTTGCAAAAGATATAACATTTGATGGGACAAAAGATTTAGCAGAACAATTGGATATAAGTAAATTAATTTGGTATATACAAACTTTAAAAAATGAGAGTGGAAATTGTGAAAAGACAGATACAATTATATCGATACTTGATAGTACTGGAACTGAATTAAAAACATATGATCAAAATACACTTGATACATTAGCATATGAATTTCCAAAAGCAGGAACATATTATATAAAAATATCTAAATATGAAAATGCAGTTGGAGAATATGCGTTAAAGATATCTACAAATCCAGAAAAGAAAGATGCAGTAGTATCAGGGGCAGCAATAATGGTTAGTGGTGATGATAATTATGAAGATAATGATGATATTGCAAATGCAACATCAGTTGAAGTAGAAAAAGTATATAATTTATATTTAGATGATGATGATTATTTTAAATTGGATATAACAGCTGACCAAGCTAAAAATTAAAAAAAGGAGAGTGGGACATTGAAAAAGAATAGTTTGATAATATTTATAATGATAATATTCTCTCTTGTATCTTTTGCAGATGAAAATAAGTTAAAATTAAATGGTTATATAGAATATAATCTATTAAATTATACAACAGAAGATGATAAAATAGGAGTAGGAGATATAGGAGATAGTGATTTTAGTTTTCAATTAAATTATAAATTTAATGAAAATTTAAATATGAATACAGTTTTAGAAACAGGAAATAAAGTTAGTTTATCTATATTTGGAAAAGTTAGTGATAAAATATCTGCTAATACTAAATTAGGTTTATATCCTACAGGAAAAGATGAGGATATGAATGATATAAATTTTCTTAATATAATTGAAGATGAAGATACTTATTTTAATTATGCTTCAAAATTAGGAAAATTAACTTTTTATCCATATAAAGCACCTATTAATATAGGAAATAATTTAACTTTAAGTGTAGTAGAAGATGCCCCAGGAGTAAAATATGGAATATCTAAAAATGGAGTAAATTTAGAGTCTATTATAGCAATAAATAACAGCCAAAAAGATTTAACTGGAGATGAATCAGATGCATATCAAATGAAAGTTAGTGGAGACTATACAGGGAAAAAACTAAATGTCAAATTAAGTGGATATTATAATACAAGAGAATATAATGCAGATTTATTTGACAATAAAAATATATATTCTAAATATGCGATTAATGGAGATGTAAAATATAATTATAATGAAAAAATAAATTTAGAAGTAGAAGGTTTATATAATTATATAGATTTATCAATGTTGAATAATAAAGTAATAGATGATAATAAACTAAAAGAAGATTTAAAAGGCTTAGCTTTATATGGAAAAGTAACAATAGATAAATTATATGGGACTTTAAAATATATAGGGAAAAATAGTGTTTTAGATGATGATTTTTCTTGGGAAAAAGTAAGAGCTTCATCAATATTAACAACAGTAGGATTAAAAACTAATATAGAAAAAAATATGTATTTGAATTTGGAATATGGTTATGATATAACTGGACATAATAAATATTTTAAAGATGAAAAGGGAAAAGTAACAAGATATGATAGATATACTTTAAGTAGTATAGTAGGAATAAAGTTTTAGTTTTAAAGAGTAGCTATTTAGCTACTCTTTTTTTCTGTTATAAAAATTTAAAATTTATGACAAAATAAAAATAATTTGAAACTTTTCTTTAATATGGTATAATTGATAAATAGAAAATCAAAAGAAAAAAAGATTAGCTGAAGATAATAAAATAAGAATAAGAAAAATTAAAAAGATATTATATTAATCAATGCTATGATATGATATTTCTTTAAAAGAATTACATCCTAAAAGGAGATAATAGGTGAATAATATGAAAAAAATTATAATTATATGTTTTTATATACTATTTTCAATATTAAGTTTTGGGACAGAAAACTATATTCATGGAAAAGTAATATTAAAAAATATGAATGATAGTAGTGAAATATCAGTTAAATTATATTCTGAAAATAAAACAGTATATAAAACTTATACAAATTCAAGAGGAATATTTTTTATGAAAAACATTCCAAATGGAGATTATAAATTAAAAATTAATTACAGAGATATAAAAATAGAAAAAGATATAAAGAAAATAATTTCAAAGCAGAACATAGGAACTATTTTTATAAAACCAATTTCAAAAGATTATAATATCTATTTTTTCTCATATTTTATAGTCTTTATAACAATTATTTTGAATTTTTTTATTAGATATTATATAAAAAAAGGTGTAACTATTCCTAAAAAAAATATAATTCTAATTTCAATAGATTTTTTTAATTTTTATTTTATACTTAGTTTATCAAGTATGATAGTGGCCTTTTTTAATGAAAAGATTGCTGTGAAAATCAATTCAATTGAATCTATTGGGACTATTTTTATAATTTTATTTATGTATAAATTTTTTATAAATTATCCAGTAGAGAGAGGAAATAAATTTACAAAATTAATATTTAATTTAGCTTTAATATCACTATTTTATGTTTGTATAACTCAATTAGCATTAATTTTTTCAAAAGTAAATATCATAAAATTTGAATTTAATGATATTTATAATAGAGTGTATAATGCTGCATTTTTCTTATGGGATATTGTACCACTTTTTTTAATATTGGTTTTACTTATATATATGATTAAAAATATTAGAGAATATAAAAATAAAAAAGAAGCTGAAATTAGTAAATTTTTTATTAAAATAGGTGTTGTGATTTTTTCTTTAATATTTTTTGGAAGTGCTTTAATGAATAGAGTTTTTAATGTTCCTTTTAACGATTTTTCGAGATTTATATTTCCGTTGGTAGATATAATTTTATTTTGGGGAATATTAACAGGTGCATTTGGATTTAGATATCAAAAAAGATATAAAATGTTTACAAAAATATTTTATGAAGTTTTAAATTATTTGATTATATTGTTATTTCTTTTATATATTATGAACTACATAAAATTGGATTTAGTAATAATTGTAATGTTAATATTTATTTTAAAAGGTGCATTAGATTATATCAAATATTTTTTTGAAAAAAGAGCATATATAGAGCATAAAAAATTAATAAGAAAACTTGAAGTGGCAGAAAATATATTAATATTTAAGAAAATATTAGAAAAAGATTTATTTAAAATATTAAAAGTAAATAAAATAAAAATAGTAACTAAAGATGAGATAAATAAAAAAACATTAGAAAATATATACAATAATGAAAAACTAATTAATTTAGAAAAAAGTGATGATGATTTTTCATTATTATTAAAAATAGGAGATACAACTAATACAGTAGGTGCAATATATTTTGGAGATAAATTAAATGGTGATTTTTTTAAGAGAAGAGAGATAGATTTTTTGGAGGAATTAGGAGAAGAGATAGAGATATTATTGAATAATCTGCTTTTAAATAATGAAAAAAACATTATAGAAAAATCAAGAATAGAAAAAGAGATAAAAAAAGAGCTGTTAGATTTTAAAGATATAATTTTTTATATTAAATCATATGTTAAATTAATAAAAAAAGAGAGTAAAAATCCAAAAATAGCAAAATACTGTGAAATAATACTGGAAAAAATTGAAAAAAATAATAGTTAAAGGTAGTGAAATTCTATGGGAAAAATTGGAATAATAAAAGATATACAATTTTATTTACTTTTGGAAAATATAAATATTAAGTTATCTTTTTTTGAATTTGAAAAGGGAGATAGTTTTTTTTATGAAATTGATAATAGCGATATTGAAGTTTTATTAATTCCAGAAAATTTAGATAATCTATATTTTATATTATCAAAATTAAAAGAGATGGGAATTATATTAATTGTATTTGGAAATAATATTGATGGAAAAATTTTAAGAGATCTTTATAATTTCGGATTAATAAATAACTATATTGAGAAAGAGGAATATTTGAGTATTGAAAAAGTTATTGAAAATGAAAAAAAGAAAATAAAGAGAAAAAAGAATTTTTTTGTAAAAGTAGATGATGGAAAAGAGGTTTTAATAGAAATAGATAAAATTGAATATATAATTTATGATAGAAACAGGAGAAAAAGTATATTGTATTTTGGAAATGAAGAGTATTATATTGGAAAAAATTTATCTGAATTAGAAAAGTATTTTCAACTTTTCAATTTTTTAATAAGAATAGATAGAGGAACAATAGCAAATATAAACAGAATAAAATTTATAGATTATTATGATGAATCTATTATATTTAATTCAGGGAGAAAAGTATATTATACAAAGAAAAAACTAAGAGAGATAAGAGAAAATTTGAAGAATAGAAAAGTTATAAGTTGTTTTGATAATTAATAATTATAGTTCGCTCAAGAAAAAGACCTTTTTGCGTATGAAAAAGGTCTTTTTGTGAAAGTTTTGAAAAAAATATTAATTTATATGGTAAAATATTTTGTGTGAAGCAAATAAAAAATTCAATTTTCATATGATATATACATTTCAACTTTCTCAAAGAATATACAATTCAAAATTATTCAAAATTCAAAATTCATATGAAAATTGAACTAAAAAAAGGAGATGGCTATGAAAAAAATATTATATATTTTATTCTTTTTAATTGGGACGTTTGCATATAGCTTAGAAATCGGATTTGGTTACAAAGCGGATTCACGTAATAGCTTAAATACAGTAGTGAATGGAAATGTAGTTGGATACAGTGAACAGACAGATACAGCTGATTACAAATTGTCAATAGAGGAAATTAAAAGATTTAGATATTTTGATTTAGGGATAGGTGTAGATGTAGATTTTAATGAAATAGGGGATGTTGTAAATATACCGGGATATTTGATTGTGAGATATGGAATGTTAAAAAAAACTAATTTTTCACCTTATTGTTATTTGAATTTAGGTGCAGTGAAGGTAGATTCATACAAAGAACCTGGAATTTATACTTCTTGTGGGTACGGTATTACCATTTTTAAAAGGTTAGAAGTTGAAGCTTTTTATGATTTTATATTAATAGAAAGAGAAAATGATTATTCACGAAAAATTGAATTTGGAGAAGAGACAGAATATCAAATAGAACACTCAAAAGAAAGTATAGGGATATTTATAAAATATAGATTGTAAAGGGGAGGAAGATAACTATGAAAAAATTAAAGTTTTATAAAATAGTTTTTATTTTTATATTTTTACTGTTACTGGGAGGATGTTTTGTTGTTTCTGAGTATGTTCATTTAGAAGGAATAGCAGTTTTTCCTAATGAAAAAATTGTAATGCAAAAAGGAGACACTTTAAAATTATCTGTAAATCAGATTTGTAATGGAGAATTAAGTGGTTCTTATAGTAGTGATTCTGGGGTAGCTTCAACAGTAGAAGCTGGAGCTAATAATGTAGAGTTAGTAGGCGATATTTTAAAAACCAAAAAAAATGGTATAGTTAAAATGAAATTTGCCTATAATGATAGAGAGGATTATTGTGATGTTCCAGATATAACTATTAAAGATAATATATATATATCGAAAAATATGTTAAAATTAAAAAAGATGCCTAAAAAAATTTTTTCCAGAAATAGAAGTATATATATAATTGATGATGAAGATTTTAATTTGAAAATGAAAGAATATAATGAGAATTTAGATGTTATATCTGAAGAAAATTTAGATACAGGATATAGCAATTTATTTTTTGATGAAGATTCTATGCAATATGTATATGAAAAAGGAGTATTGAAAAATAAAAAAACAGGAGAGGAATTAGAATTATCTGACAAAGGTGGTATATCTTTTTATTCTAAAAGTAAAAATAATAATTATCTATTTTATATAGATAGTATTAGAGATAAAATAGGTGTAATTGATCTTAAAAATATGAAAAAAGTTACAGAAATAAATTTTGATTACGATTATTGTAATAATTTATTGAATATATATATTGAAAAAGATATGTTTTATTTAATATATAAAAATGATGAGTTGGCAGAGAATATAGTTATATTAGAAAAATATAATTATAATGGTGAAAAAGTCAAATCAACTTCATATTTTATAGATAAATTAATTGAAAAAATATCAGATTATATTTATGATACAGATGTATATGATGAAGAGGGATTGATGTTAAGAGGAGATGAAAACAATTTATATCTTGGATATAATACAGAAATATTAAAATATCCAGGTGGCGATATTTTAACAATAGATAAGAATAGTTTGAAAGTAAAATCACATAAACATATAGATGGTTATTTTATAAATAAATTTGAATTGGTTGGAAATACTATTGCAATATTAGGAAAAACTATAAAAGAAAGAGTTCGGTTAGCTGGGAAAGATTATAGAGATGTTTTGATATGTTATGATAAAAATAGTTATAATATGAAGTTTATAAAAACAATAACAAAAGAAAAAATAGAACTTTTTACTGATAATAGATATTTATATCTATTAAGCTCTAATTTAGATGATTATAATTGTGAAATAGAGCAAATGGAAATTTATTAAATAAAGATATTTTAGATTATATTTCCGGTAATAGCAAAGGAGCGGAAATAAAAAGAGTTTTATTTTTTTGCAAAATATAAATTATAGAAAGGGTAAGGTGGTAATTATGAAAATTAGAAATGATAAAATGAGAAAGATAAAAAGAACCACAATAGTTTTAGGGTTAGTTTTTTCATTAATAGGATGTTTTTCTAGTGAAGACGGATGTGCAAATCCAAAATTAGTAACGGTTTTTCCAAAAGATAAAACAATTATTCAAACTGGTGATAGTGTGGAATTATTAGTAGCAGCAGTAGGAGCAGATAATAGATTAAAGACCTGGCAATGGGGCAGAGATTATAAAATATTTTCGATAATAGATTATGGAACTGAAAATATAGATATAATAGGAGATGTAATAAAAGCTAAAAAAAGAGGGCTAGCTAGAATTAAAGTTGGGTATAAGCCAAAACATTCCACAAGGTATTACGATAGTCCTATTTTAGAAATAAAAGATAATTTATATAAAATAAGAAAAAATAAACAATTAAATAAAAAACCAAAAAAAGTAATTTTTTCAAATAATAAGCTTTATATGGTTGAGACAGATAATTTTATACTTAAATTAAAAGAATATGATGATGATCTAATTGTAAAATCTGAAGAAGATGTTGTAGAGGAGAAAAATATATTTTTTGATAATGATTTAGAAAAATATACAGTTGAAAATGGTATTTTAAAAAATATTTCAAATGGGAAAGAATTAGAAATTTCGAAAACAGAAGCAGTAAATTATTATTTGAATGATGACAATAAAAATTATTTGTTATATAAATTTAAAGAGAATAAAAATAAACTAGGAGAAGTTGAAAATTATGTTGATAAAGTTGGAATTATAAGTTTAAAAAATATGAGTAAGATATTAGAACTTGATGATATGCCAGTAAGAATTTATTATGGAAAAGAAAAAATTTATTTAATTTCTAATATTCTAGAATTAGAAGAAGGCTTTGTGATAAAAACTTATGATTATAGCGGAAATTTTCTAGAAAAGAATTTATATAGTACAGGGAAATTAATAAGCGATAAAGTGGAAACTGAATATAAGGGTAAGCCAAGATCTATAGGAGAGAAAATTTTAATAATTAAAAGTGATGGTGAAAATTTATATGTAGCTTTTAATACAGATGAGGATAGATATCCAGGTGGAAATATTTTGTGTATAGATAAAAATAGTCTAGTTGTAAAAAGTCATAAACATATAAATGGATATTTTATAAGTGATTTTAAAATTTTAAAAGATAATATTATATTTTCAACAAAAACAACAGTTAGACGAATTTTAAATGTTGGAATTGATAATAGAAATACTATATTTGTTTATGATAAAAATAGTTATAACATGAAATTTATGAAAAATGTAACAAGTGAAAAAATAGATATTTATAATAATGATAACTATTTATATATATTAGGTTATAGTTTAGATGATTATAATTGTGAAATAGAGCAAATAGAAATTTATTAAATTAGGGAAATTAAAAGTTAATGACAAAAGTTTATTTTGACAGACCTCATTCCTTGTTGTCGTTTTCTCCTAACTTAGGAGAAAACTATAGCGTGGATATTGGGTTTATTGTTTTGCACCATTCTCCTAAGATAGGAGAAGGGCTGGGGATGAGGTCTGATTAAAATTAAGGAGTCGTATTATGAAAAAATTTTTAATATTTGGATTTTTTATACTAAATTTAACAATTGCATTTTCTAAAGATACAAATTTTTACAATCTAGAGTTTTGGAAAAAGTTAGAAAAAGTAGATTATCCAATTGTTTTTATACATGGGATAGGTGGAGGATTTAAAAACTGGGATATAGCAGCAACTTTAGTTTCAAATGAAAATTATTATGAGATGAGATATTTAGATGGTAAAGGATTATTTCATAACTATTTCCCAGAAAATCAAAATAAAAGTAAAAAGCCATGGGTTTGGAATGTATCATATTATACAATGAATCCACTAAAAGAATCTATAGAAGGAGATTTAACTACTTATGCAAAACGATTAGAAGAGATTATTGAAAAAATAAAGCTAATAACTGGAAAAGAAAAAGTAGTTTTAATTGCTCACAGTATGGGCGGCCTTGTAGCTAGGAAATATATGACATTAAACGATAAAAACTGGGATAGTGTATATAAAATATTAACGGTAGGAACACCAAATATAGGAGTTTCTACATCTGTTCCAATAGTTGGACAATTGAGAGATTTAGGTATGAATAATAGTTTTCAAAAAGATATGAATAAAGTTTGGTATTCCAAAGATTATAAGAAAAAATGGGGAGTAGTTGGAGGAGTAGAAACAAAATTATGGATTAATTATAAAAATAATAAGTTTGCAACTGACTTAGCTGGAATTGGATATGTAGAAATAAGATCTTCAATACCAAATGGCGAATGGAAAGAAGCGGTAAGAGAGTTAAATAGAGCAAAGTATAATACAAAGAATTATGGATTTAGAATAGCGGTATCAGATAACCATATGGGACTGTTATATAACAAAGGAACTTTAGAAGGAATAGTTTGGGCTATAAAAAAATAAAAGCAAAAAAACAGTTGACAATGCAACTGTTTTTTTGCTACAATAGTTGCATACACAACTAAAGGAGGGCAAGATGAATATTGCAAAAAATTCTCTTGGCAGACAAATATCAAGAATAGCTTTTAAATTAAGAGAGTATATTAATAGTGAATTGAAGGATTATAATATTAGTGGAGGAAAAATCCATTTTTTAATGAAAATTCAAAATGAAGATGGAATGTGTCAAGAAAAGTTAACAGAGATTTTAAAAGTGGATAAAGCAACAACAGGTAGAGCGATAAAAAAACTTGTAGATTTAGGATATGTCACAAGAATAAAAGATGAAAAGGATAAAAGATATTATAGATTACATCTAACTGAATCAGGAAAAAACATTGCGAATATAGGTAAAAAAGTATTAAAAGAAACAAGCGAGATGTTAGAGAGTGGATTTGAAGATGAGGAAAAAATAGTCATTCGAAAATTACTAAGTAAAATAAATATTAATTTAGAGACAGCACGAGGAGGACAAAATGAATAAAAGAAAAGAGATGTTAGCAAAAGAAAATATAGGGAAATTACTTTTTAAATTATCTATGCCAGCTACAATAGGAATGATAGTTCAAGCGTTATATAATGTTGTAGATACAATATTTGTAGGAAGAGGAGTTGGTACTTTAGGAATAGGAGCATTAACAATAGCATTTCCAATACAGATGTTAATAATGGCAATTGCCCAAACATTTGGGATAGGTGGAGCTTCCATGATCTCAAGAGCTTTAGGAGCTCATGAAGATGAAAAAGCAGAAAATATATTTGGTACAATGATATCTTCGCTAGTTATAATAAGTGTTGTAATAACTGGAGTTGGGTTACTATTTATTAATGATATATTAAAAATATTTGGAGCTACAACAACAATTCTTCCATATGCAAGAGATTATATTGGAGTTATTTTTGTTGGAGTTATATTTTCTAATTTTGCAATGAGTGTTAATAATATAGTAAGATCAGAAGGAAATGCAAAAGTGGCAATGAAGTCTATGTTAATCTCTGCAATAATGAATACGATATTAGATCCTATTTTTATATTTGGATTTCATATGGGAGTAAAAGGAGCGGCAATAGCTACAGTTTTATCTCAAATTTTTGTTGTGATTTATTTGATTTATTATTTTTATTCAGGAAAAAGTATGTTAAGGATTGATTTAAAACATTTTAGAGTTAAATTTGATATATTAAAAGAGATGGTATCTGTAGGAGTAGCATCATTTGCAAGACAGGTAGCAGGAAGTGTTATGGCGATTATATTAAATAATGAGCTTGGATTTTATGGTGGAGATACATCTATTGCAGCATTTGGTATTGTAAATAGATTTATGATGTTTGTATTTATGCCAATGTTTGGAGTAGTGCAAGGAGTACAACCAATAGTTGGATTTAATTATGGTTCTAAAGATTATACAAGAGTAAAAAATGTATTAAGGCTAGCTATAAAAGTAGTAACTCTTTTTTCAATAGTAGGATTTTTAGTATCTCAACTGTTTTCAGTACAAATTTCCTCTATTTTTACAAAGGATATAGATCTAATTAATTCTTCTGCATTTGCAGTGAAAATAATTGTAATTGCATTTCCTTTAATAGGTTTTCAAATAATAGGAGGAGGATTTTTCCAATCAATTGGGAAAGCAAAACCAGCACTGTTTTTAGCTTTAAGTAGACAAGTACTATTTTTAATTCCTCTAGTTATTGTTTTACCAATGTTTTTTAAATTAAATGGAGTTTGGATTTCGTTTCCACTAGCAGATACAATGGGGTTTATAGTAACTTTTTTTATGTATAAAAGAGAAATTAAAGTGATGACAAAATTAGAAAAAATAAAAATATAAAAAAAAAGTTTGACAAGATAAAGTTTTTATGATATACTTCTTTTGCCTTGAGCGGGAATAGCTCAGATGGTAGAGCGTCAGCCTTCCAAGCTGAATGTCGCGAGTTCGACCCTCGTTTCCCGCTCCAAGTAAATTGCGCTATTAGCTCAGTTGGTAGAGCACACGACTTTTAATCGTGTTGTCACAGGTTCGACCCCTGTATAGCGCACCATTTTTAAAATATTGAAAAAGTATTGAAAGAATCTTTTAAAAGTGTTATAATAGAATAAATTCTTATTAAAGTGGGTGAAAACCCACTTTTTATTTTAGGGGGTGAATTTATGGAAATACAAGAACAAATTTTTGCAATTATAGAACCAATTACAGAAGAGATGAAATTAGAACTTGTAGATGTTGAGTATGTGCAAGATGGAAGTCATCTATTTATAAGAGTTTACATAGACAAAGATGGTGGAGTAGATCTTGATGATTGTGAAAAAGTAAGTAGAGCAGTGGAAGAAAAAGTTGATTCTATTGTGAAAGATAAGTTTTTTTTAGAAGTATCTTCACCTGGACTAGAGAGACCTTTAAAAAAAGAAAAAGATTTTTCTAGATTTGAAGGGGAAAAAGCTTTAATTAGAACAAGACAAAAGATAATGGATAAAAGGAAATTTGAAGGAAGAATAAAAAAATATGAAAATGGAATAATAAATTTAGAAGTAGAAAATGAAATTATAGAGATAGAATTTAAAAATGTAAAAAAAGCCAATTTGATATTTGAATTTGAAGAAATTTAGCAGGAGGGAATGATGAAAGAAAAAGATTTTAAGGCTTTTTTAAATGCCTTATCACAATTAGAAGAAGAAAAAGGTATTGAAAAAGAAAAAATGATAGAAACAGTAGAACAAGCTCTTTTAGCAGCATATAAAAAAAATTATGGTGAAGAGAAAGAGGCTACTATTAGGATTGACAGAAAAAAAGGGTATGTAAAAGTTTATGCTATAAAAAGAGTTGTAGACGAATTACCTTCTAATCATGATGAGATTTCTTTGAAAGAAGCAAGGTCTTATGATAAGACAGTCGAAATTGGTGATGAAATTGAGATTGAAGAGAAATGTGAAGCGTTTAAAAGAAATGCAATTCAAAATGCAAAACAAATAGTTATCCAAAAAGTAAGAGAGGCAGAAAGAGAAACTCTTTTTTCAGATTTTAAAGAAAAAGAAGATAGTATTATAACTGGAACAATAAGAAGAATTGATGAAAGAGGAAATGTTTTTATAGAAATTGGATTAAATGAAATATTATTACCAACAATAGAACAATCAATAGGAGATGTTTATAGAGTTGGAGAAAGAATAAAAGTATATGTAGCAGGAGTAGAAAAAACTACAAAACATCCTAAAATAATCATATCAAGAAAAAGACCAGAATTGGTAAAAAAATTATTTGAAATAGAAATTCCAGAGATAGAAGATGGAGTAATAGAAGTGAAATCAATAGCTAGAGAAGCAGGAAATAGAAGCAAAGTCGCAGTATATTCAGAAGATATTAATGTTGATACGGTTGGGGCATGTATAGGTCAAAACGGAATGAGAATTAAAGAGGTCGTAAGGGAACTAAATGGAGAAAAAATAGATATAGTAAAATGGGTGGAAGATAAAGAGGAATATGTAGCAAATGCTTTAAGTCCGGCGAAAGTAAAATCAGTAAAAATTATAGCAGGAGAAGGGGCAAGAGTGATTGTGACACCAGACCAATTATCATTAGCTATTGGGAAAAGTGGTCAAAATGCAAGACTTGCAGCAAAATTAACAGGAATAAGAGTAGATATAAAAACAGAAGAAAAAAAAGAGGATATAGTGAAAGAAGATGAAGAGTAATCCAATAAGAACTTGCGTAGCTTGTAAAGAAACAGCAGAGAAGGCAACTCTTTTTAAATTAGTAGAGCGAGAAGGAAAATATGTATTAGATGAAAAACATAAAATGGATGGTAGAAGTATATATATATGCAAATCACCACTTTGTGTAAAAAAGATTTCAAAAAATAAAAAATATAATATTGATACAGAACTATTATTATTACTTATGAACAAAATAAAAATAGCGAGAAAAGAGCCAATAAAAGCTTTGAAATCTATAATAAACTCAGGAAAAGTAACATTTGGAATAAAACTTGTACAAGAGCAAGTGGCTAGAAATAAAGCTTCTTTACTTGTGTTAGCTGAAGATATAAGTAAAAAAAATGAAGAAAAAATAAAATTTGGAATAAAGGATAAAAAAATTCCTATTGTAAAATTTTCGACAAAAGAAGAATTAGGAGAGTTGTTTGGAAAAGACGAAGTTACTGTTATTGCAATTTTAAATAAAAAAATTGCAGGAGGTTTTTTTAAAGCGTTAGGGAGGTAATAACATGACACATAAAATAAGAGTGCATGAATTAGCAAAAGAATATGGGATTTCAAATAAAGATTTTTTAGAAAAATTAAATGAGTGGGATATTGCAGTTTCATCTCATTTATCAGGATTGACAGAGGAGCAGGTTGAAATAATTAAGAAAAAATTAGATGTTAAAAAAAGTAAAAAAGAAAAAATGAAAGAACAAAAAGAGGAACAAAGAAAAGCTAAAGAGATGAAAAAAGCCAAAATAGCAGAAGAAAAAGCCAAGGAAGAAGAGTTAAAAGTTATAAACATTTTAAGTGAAATAACAATAAAAGAGTTAGCAGAAAAAATGAATATTTCGCCTACTGAAATAATTAAAACTTTATTTCTTCAAGGTAAAGCATTTACAATAAATAGTAATATAGAGTTTGAATTAGTAGAAGAGATAGCAGAATCATATGGATATTTAGTAGAACAAGAAGAAAAAGAAGAAGAAACATATGGTGAGAAATTTAGTTTGGAAATAGAAGATAAAGAAGAAGAGTTATTAGATAGACCGCCAGTAATAACTGTAATGGGGCATGTTGATCATGGTAAAACTTCGTTATTAGATGCAATAAAAGAGACAACAGTTGCTGAAGGAGAAGCTGGAGGAATCACTCAAAGAATAGGTGCATATCAAATAATAAAAGATGGACAAAAAATAACATTTATAGATACTCCAGGTCATGAAGCTTTTACGGAAATGAGAGCTCGTGGAGCAAAAGTTACAGATATAGCAGTATTAGTAGTAGCTGCTGATGATGGAGTTATGCCACAAACAATAGAGGCAATAGCTCATGCTAAGGAAGCAGAAGTACCTATAATTGTAGCAGTAAATAAAATAGATAAAGATGGAGCTAATCCAATGAGAGTGAAACAAGAACTTTCAGAATATGATTTGTTACCAGCTGAATGGGGAGGAACTACAGATTTTGTAGAAATTTCTGCGAAAAAAAGAATTAATTTACAAGATTTATTAGATACAATTGTAGTAACAGCTGAAATTTTAGAATTAAAAGCTAATCCTAAAAAAAGAGCAAAAGCAGTTGTTTTAGAATCAAGATTAGACCAACAAAGAGGTCCAGTTGCAGATATTTTGATGCAAGAAGGGACTTTGAAAGTAGGAGATACAGTTATAGCAGGAGAATCATATGGTAAAGTAAGAGCTATGACAGATGATAAAGGAAAAAGAATAAAAGAAGCATTACCATCTCAACCAGTAGAAATTATAGGGTTTGATAAAGTTCCTGAAGCTGGAGATGTAGTTTATGCAGTTCAAAATGATAAACAAGGTAAAAAAATAGTTGAACAAATGCAATTAGAAAATAAAGCAAGAGATTATCAACAAAGAGGTCATATAAGTCTTGATAGACTTCATGATAAAATAGAAGGCGAAGAATTTAAAGAGTTAAAATTAATAATAAAAGCTGATACAAGAGGTTCTGTAGAAGTATTAAAAGAATCTATTTCAAAGTTATCAAATGAAGAAGTTGCAGTAAAAATAATTTATGCAGCAGCAGGAGCTATATCAGAAGGAGATGTAAAATTAGCAGAAGCATCAGATGCTATTATTATAGGATTTAATGTAAGACCTTCTACAAAAGCTAGATTAGAAGCTGAAAAAGAAGAAGTTGAAATTAGAAATTATAATGTTATTTATCATTTAACTGAAGAGCTAGCAGAAGCTATAAAAGGTATGCTTTCGCCTAAATTTAAAGAGGTTTATCAAGGAAGAGTTGAAATAAAAAAAGTATTTAAAATAACAAATGTAGGAAATATAGGTGGAGCAGTTGTAGTAGATGGATTAATAAAAAGAAATTCTGAAATTAGAGTTTTGAGGAATGGAATAATTGTATATACAGGAGAATTATCTTCATTAAAAAGATTTACTAGTGATGCAAAAGATGCAATAGTAGGTCAAGAATGTGGAATTGGAATAGCAAACTTTAATGATATAAAAGAGGGCGACATTATAGAAGCTTATATGATGGAAGAAATTCCTAGATAGGAAGTGAAAAAAGATGAATAAAAGAAGATTAGCAGGAATAGAAAAAGAGATGGCTAGATTTATAAGTAAGCTATTTTATGAAGAAGTGAAAAATCCTAAAATAAAAGGATTAGTATCTATTACAAAAGTAAAAGTTACAGAAGATATGAAATTTGCAGATGTATATGTAAGTGTTTTTAATGCAGATGCAAAAGAAGTTTTGAAGGGTGTGGAAGAAGTAAAAAGATTTTTAAGAAAAAGAGTAAGCGAAGAGATGAGACTTAGATATGTTCCAGAACTTAGAATAAAACATGATGATAGTATGGAATATGGAGCTAAAATAGATAAAATATTAAATGATTTGAAACATTAAACTGTTTGTAAAGTTTAGTTTTGAAAATATATATAATAATAGAAAAAATAAATAAGGGCGAACACAGGGGTTCGCCCCTACGGAGATGAAAATATAAAAAACATTTTATATTAGTAATAATTGTTTTGGGGAGAATAAAATGGAATGGGATTGTGTGAATGCAGATATAGATAAAGTTAGGGATATATCTAAAAAATATAATATCTCTCAAAGACTGGGAACTATATTAAATGTAAGGAATATAACTTTAGATAATGAAATAAAATTGTTATTAGATGTTGACTATAAAAATTTTAATTCTCCATTTGATTTTGAAGATATGGAAGAAGTGGTAAAATGTATATTAGAAAAAAGAGAAGAAGGAAAAAAAATTTTTATATATGGAGATTATGATGTAGATGGAATAACCTCTGTAGCATTTCTCGTTATTGCTCTTAGAAATATAGGGTTTGATGTTGGATATTATATTCCAAATAGAATGGAAGAGGGATATGGTTTAAATAAAAAATCTATTGAGTATATAAAAGCTAATAATGGAAATTTAATTATCACAGTTGATATTGGAATAAATTCTGAGGAAGAGATTAATCACGCAAGAAAATTAGGTATGGATATAATTGTAACTGACCATCATAAAGTGTTGGAAACTGATAATTATAAAGTACTAACTATAAATCCTAAAATAAGTAAAAATTATAAATTTGAGTTTCTTGCAGGAGCAGGAGTTGCTCTAAAATTAGCTCAAGCAATATATATTTATGATGATAAAAAATTAGAAGATTTATATAAATTTATAGATATAGTTATGATTGGGACAGTTGCAGATGTAATGCCCTTATCTGGAGAAAATAGAATAATAGTAAAAAAAGGGCTTGAACTTATAAATAATAGTAATATAAAAGGGTTAAAATATTTAATACACTATTTAAGATTAGACCATAAAAAAATCAGCACAAGTGATATTAGTTTTAATATTTCACCAATGTTAAATGCTTTAGGTAGAATCAAAGATTCTAAAATAGGAGTAGATTTTTTTCTTGAAGAAGATGAGTTTAAAATTTATAATATTATAGAAGAGATGAAAGAAGCAAATAAAACAAGACGTTCTTTAGAACGAAAAATATATCAAGATGTAGAAAAAAAATTAAAAACATTAGGTAGTAAGAAATATATTTTTTATTCTAGCAGCGAGTGGCATCCTGGTGTAATAGGTGTAGTAGCAGCTAGAATTTCATTAAAATATAAATTACCTACAATATTAATTTCTATTAATGGGGATTATGGCAAAGCATCTTGTAGAAGTGTTAAAGGAATAAATATTTTTGAGATACTAAATCAAAAGTCAGATAAATTTATTAGATTTGGAGGACATGATTTTGCAGTTGGATTTATAGCAAAAAAAGATAATTTAGAGGAACTGGAAAATCATTTAAAAAATAGGTTGGAAAATTTTGATGTTTGTACTCTAAAAAAACGACAAAAATTAGATATGGAAATAAAAAGCTTAGAGGAAATTAATGAAGATTTTTTTGAAGATATGGATAAATTAGCACCTTTTGGATTAGAAAATGAACAACCTGTTTTTTTAACAAAAGGAGTGTATTTTGATTCAATAAGATATTTTGGAGTTGATATGCAGCACTTTAAGTGTTATATAAGAAAAGATAATATGTTATTGGCTTCTATATCCTTTAATATTGCACATAAATTAAAAGAAATATTGTCATTAGCTCAAAAATTTGATATAATTTATTATCCAGAAAAAATATGGAATAAAGGTGAGGAAATAGTACAGCTAAAAATAAAAGATTTTAAAGAAAGTATAGATGAAAATAAAATGTTTTAAGCTGTTTCTAAATTAAAAAAAACAAAAATTAAAATATCAAGGAGGAAGTAAAATTATGAATTATGAAGTAAAAAAATTAGAGAATTCAAGAGTAGAAATTTTAATTAAATTAGAGGGAGAAGAAGTAAAAAAATATACTAAAGAAGTTGTGAATAAAATAAGAGGAAAAGCTGAAATACCTGGCTTCAGAAAAGGGAAAGCTCCTGATTCAGTTATTCTTAAACAATTTGAAGAAGCAGTAAAAGAAGAATTAGCAGAAAAAGCAGTTAATAGCAATTATGGGACAATATTAGATAAAGAAGGATTAAAACCAATAGATTATGCTAATATAATGAAAGTAGAGAGTACAGAAGATAAAATAGAAGTAGTATTAACAGTTGATGTTATGCCAGAAGTAAAAGTAGGACAATATAAAGGATTAGAGATAGAAAAAGAAAAATTTGAATTAAAAGATGAACATGTAGAAGAAGAGTTAAGAAAATTACAAGATAAAAGTGGAAAATTAAAAGAAGTTGCAGAAGGTGAAGAAGCAAAATTAGATGATACTGTATCAATAAATTTTGAAGGATTTGTTGATGGAGTTGCTTTCGAAGGTGGAAAAGGAGAAAATTATGATCTTAAATTAGGAAGTCATAGTTTTATAGATAATTTTGAAGATCAAATAGTGGGACATAAAGTTGGAGATGAATTTGATGTAAGCGTAAATTTTCCTGAACAATATAAAGAAGATCTTGCAGGAAAAGCAGCAATTTTCAAAGTAAAAGTTAATGCAATAAAAAGAATGGAGCTTCCAGAACTTAATGATGAATTTGCTAAAGAGGCTGGGTTTGAAACTTTAGCAGATTTGAAAGAAAAAAAAGAGATAGAAATTAGAGAAAGAGAAAATTCTAAAATAGAAAATGGATTTATAAATACTATATTAGAAAAAATAAAAGCTGGATCAGAAATAGAAATTCCAGAAGCATTAATAAAACAAGAGGTTAAAGCAAGAATTGCAGAATATGAAGCTCAATTGCAATCACAAGGAATTTCAATTGATTTATACTTATCAATGAATCAAATGAAAAAAGAGGATTTAGAAGCTCAATTGAGACCAATTGCAGCAGATAAAGTAAAAGTTGATTTAATCATAAATGAAATTGCAAAACTTGAAAATGTAGAAGTAAAAGAAGAAGAGATAGAAGAAAGAATGGCAGAAGTTGCTAAATATTATGGAATGGAAATAGAAAAATTAAGAGCTGAGTTAAAAGCAAAAGGAAATTATGAAAATTTCTTAGAAAGTTTAAAACTTGAAAAAATAACTCAAAAAACTATAGATTTATTAGTAAGTGAAACAATAGAAAAATAAAAAAAGGGCCACAACTTATGTTGTGGCCTAATAAATATTTAGGAATGGTTTAAAAATAACAAAATTATTTTTAAAATATTTTTTAGGAGGTATAATATGTATAGTCCAGTAGTTATTGAAAATACAGGGAATTCAGAGAGAGCTTATGATATATATTCAAGATTATTAAAAGATAGAATTATATTTTTAGGAACAGAAATAAATGATCAAGTTTCTAATGCTATAGTTGCACAATTGCTATTTTTAGAGGCACAAGATCCAGATAAAGATATTATTATGTATATAAATAGTCCAGGAGGAGTAGTTACTTCAGGGCTTGCAATATACGATACAATGCAATATATAAAACCAGATGTATCAACTGTTTGTATTGGGCAAGCAGCAAGTATGGGTTCTTTATTATTAACAGCGGGAGCAAAAGGAAAAAGATATTCTTTAGCAACTTCTAGAATAATGATACATCAACCACTTGGAGGAGCACAAGGTCAAGCTACAGATATAGAGATTCATACAAAAGAGATATTGAGAATTAGAAATATTACAGAAAATATTTTAGTAAAACATACAGGTCAAACTTTGAAAAAAATAAAAAAAGATACTGAAAGAGATAACTTTATGTCAGCAGAAGAAGCAGTAAAATATGGATTGATTGATAAAGTTTTTTATAAAAAAAGAGGTGAAAATTAATGGCTAAAAAAGCATCTTGTTCATTTTGTGGAAAATCAGAAGATGAAGTTTATAGATTAATAGCAGGTCCTAATGTATATATATGTGATGAATGCGTAGAAGCTTGTTATGATATGATAGATATAGAAGGAGAAAAATTTTCTAGTAATGTTTCAGATATAAATTTATTAAAACCACAAGAATTAAAAAATAAATTAGATGAATATGTAATAGGGCAAGATGAGACTAAAAGAGTTTTGTCTGTAGCTGTATATAATCATTATAAGAGAATATTAAGTAAGAAAAAGAATTCAAATAAAGAAGATGATGTAGAACTTCAAAAAAGTAATGTTTTAGTAATAGGGCCTACAGGTAGTGGAAAAACTTTATTAGCAGAAACATTAGCAAAAATATTAAAAGTTCCATTTGCAATTGCAGATGCAACAACATTAACAGAAGCAGGGTATGTAGGAGAAGACGTTGAAAATGTATTGGTAAGATTAGTTCAAAATGCTAATATGGATGAAAAAGCAGCAGAAACTGGGATAATATATATAGATGAAATAGATAAAATTGCAAGAAAATCAGAAAACACTTCTATCACAAGAGATGTATCAGGTGAAGGAGTACAGCAATCTTTGTTAAAAATAATTGAAGGAACAAAATCTAATATTCCACCTAATGGAGGAAGAAAGCACCCAAATCAAGAATTTTTAGAAATTGATACTAAAAATATTTTGTTTATAGTTGGTGGAGCTTTTGATGGATTAGAGGGGATAATAAAACATAGAACTAATGAAAAATCAATAGGATTTGGGGCAGATATAAAATCAAAGAAAGAAAATGAAAAAGAAAATATGTTAGGAAAAGTATTACCAGAAGATTTAACTAGATACGGGCTTATTCCAGAATTAATTGGAAGATTACCTATAATAACAGTTTTAGAATCTTTGGATGAAAAAGCTTTGATAAATATTCTTACAGAGCCAAAAAATGCACTTGTAAAACAATATGAGAAATTTTTTGATATGGAAAATGTAGAAATAGAAATTGAAAAAGAAGCATTAGAAGAGATAGCTAAACAAGCAATAAAAAGAAAAACAGGAGCAAGAGGACTTCGTTCAATAATGGAAGCATCTATGCTTGATTTAATGTATAAAATACCATCTATGGATAATGTAGAAAAAGTAATTATAACAAAAGAATCAATTAGTGATAGTAGTAAAGTAATTATAAAAAAGACTGATGAAAAATCAGCATAAAACAGGAGGGAATTATGAAGCAAGCACCACTTATTCCTGCAAGAGATTTATTACTTTTTCCAGGTGTAATAGCACCAATATTTATAGGAAGAAAAAAAAGTATTGGTAGTTTACAAAAATCTTTATTAGATAATAATCAAATGATATTATTTATGCAAAAAGAAAAAACAAAAGAAAAAATAAAATTACCAGAAGATATATATGATATAGGATTGCTTGTAAATATTGTGCAAACAGTTAAAATGCCTGATTCCACAATAAAAACTCTTGTAGAAGTTAAAAATAGAGTAAGATTATTAGAAGTTATAGAAAATAAAGATGAAATTTCAGGAAAATATGAAAATATAAATTTTGAAACAGTTGATGAAGAACAATTAGAAGCAACTAAAAGAAAAGTTATTACTATATTTGAAAAATATGCAAGAATTACAAATAAAGTTTCTCCAGAGTTGGTTTTAAATTTAAGAGGTATAGATTCAACTTCAAAAATGTTTGATTTAATTAGTGCTAATTTAAATATTTCAACTCAAAGAAAGCAAGAACTTTTAGAGATTTTTACTTTAGAAGATTATGGATATAAATTAATTGAAGTTTTAACTCATGAAGTAGAAATTTTAGAATTAGAAAGAGAAATAGATAAAAAAGTAAAAGAACAAATGACAAATATTCAAAAAAATTATTATTTAAGAGAAAAAGTGAAAGCAATTCAAGAAGAATTAGGGGAAAAGAAATCAGGAGATGAACTTGCAGAATTAAAAGAAAAAATTGAAAAATCTAACTTGCCAAAATATGCAAGAGAAAAACTAGAAAAAGAATTATCAAGACTTATGAAAATGCCTTCTCATTCATCAGAAGCATCATTAACAAGAGTATATATAGAAATTATATTAGAGCTACCTTGGAATGAAGCGACAAAAGATACATTAAATATAAAAAAAGCAAAAAAAATTCTAGATGAAGACCATTATGGATTAGAAGAAGTAAAAGAAAGAATATTAGAATTTTTGGCTGTAAAGAAATTAAATAATAAATTATCAGGAACAATTTTATGTTTAGTTGGACCTCCTGGTATAGGAAAAACATCACTTGCGAAATCAATAGCTAGATCACTAGGTAGAAAATTCAGCAGAATTTCATTAGGTGGAGTTAGAGATGAAGCAGAAATAAGAGGGCATAGAAGAACATATATTGGGGCAATGCCTGGAAGAATTATAAAGGAATTAAAACATGTAGGTACAAATAATCCACTTATATTATTTGATGAAATAGATAAAATGGCAACTGATTTTAGAGGAGATCCATCTTCTGCACTGTTAGAAGTATTAGATCCTGAACAAAATAGAGAATTTACTGACCATTATGTAGATATGCCATTTGATTTGTCAAATATATTTTTTATAACCACAGCAAATAATCTTGGAGAAATTCCAGGACCTTTAAGAGATAGACTTGAAATAATTACATTAGATAGTTATACAGAATTTGAAAAATTAAATATAGCGAAAAAACATCTTTTGAAAAAATCTCAAGAAGAAAATGGATTAAAAGATTATAAAGTAAAAGTTTCAGATAAAGCTTTATTGCGTATAATTAATGAATATACTAGAGAAGCTGGAGTGAGAGGATTAAAAAGAGAACTAGATAGAATTTTTAGAAAAGGTGCTAAAAATATATTAGAATTTGATAAAAAAGATGTAATAGTAAATTTAAAAAATCTAAAAAGTTATTTAGGAAATGCTAAATATAGACCTGATAAAATGAGAATAAAAGAGGGGAAAATTGGGGTAGTAAATGGATTAGCATGGACATCAGTTGGAGGAACAACTTTAGAAGTTCAGTCTATAAAAATGCAAGGGAAAGGAAAACTTCTTCTAACTGGGAAATTAGGAGATGTGATGAAGGAATCTGCACAAGTAGCACATAGTTTTGTAAAGTCAAAAGCAGAAGATTTTAAAATATCAATAGATTGTTATGAAAAATCTGATGTGCATTTACATTTTCCAGAGGGTGCTGTTCCAAAAGATGGTCCATCTGCAGGGATAACAATAACAACTGCAATAGTGTCTATTCTAAGTAATAGAAAAGTTCGACAAGATATTGCAATGACAGGAGAAATAACAATTACAGGAGAAGTTTTACCTGTTGGTGGAATAAAAGAAAAAGTGATTGGAGCTCATAGAGTTGGAATAAGAGAAGTTATTTTACCAATAGATAACGAGGTCGATACAGAAAAATTGCCTTCTGAAATAAAAAAAGATATGAAATTTTATTTTGCAAAGGTATATGATGATGTGGAAAAAATAGTTTTTGAAAAATAATATAAAATAATATATGAATGGATTAGAAACAATTTTTTTATAATAAAATATGAAAAACTTATTTTTAAAACGTTCCATAATTTTAGGAATAAAGGAGCAAAAAATGGAAATAAAGAGAGCTGATTTTGTAAAGTCAGCAGTTTATTCAAAAGATTATCCAGAAAAGACAAAAATAGAGTTAGCTTTTGTTGGAAAATCAAATGTTGGGAAATCTTCTTTGATAAATAGTTTAACTAATAGAAGAAAATTAGCCAAAACCAGTAAAACACCAGGAAGAACTCAACTTATTAATTTCTTTTTGATAAATAATGAGTTTCATTTTGTTGATTTACCTGGATATGGTTTTGCCAAAATAGCAAAAGTTATAAAAGATACATGGGGAAAAATAATAGAAGATTATTTGACTTCAGAAAGAAATAAATTAGTTTTTGTATTATTAGATATAAGAAGAACTTTATCAGAAGAGGATGCAAATTTATTAAGATGGTTAGAACATTATGATATTGATTATAAAATAATATTTACTAAAACAGACAAATTGTCAAATAATGAAAGATTTAGACAATTAAAAAAGATTAGGGAAAAAATGGAATTTTCTAATGAGGATGTGTTCTTTTATTCTTCAGTTACAAGAGAAGGAAGAGATAAACTATTAGAATTTATAGAAAGTATAAAATAGTGGATAATGCCCTATTGATTTTGTAGGGGCGAACCTATGTGTTCGTCCTTATGATATTAGTGTCGCAATTAAAAATTAGTAATAATTTTTAGGATGTTTCTTGTAGGTATCCAATAAAAATAAGGGCAATCACAGGGGATTGCCCCTACAAAATTTTAAAAACATATCATGATTAGACCCCAAAAAGGTAGTTTTCTAAAATCATACCACTACATATAGTTTCGTAAAAACTTTCGAACACTATATATAGTGGTATGAAGAAAACTAAATACCTTTTTGTGGGTCAATCATATTATTATATCAAAAATTAGTATTGTGACGTAGTTTGATTTAATGATAGGAATTATAAAGATATAAATTTATGGGAGGCGAAAATATGTCAAATTTAGAAGGTAAGTATTCTCCTAAGGATATAGAGGAAAAATGGTATAAAACTTGGGAAGAAAATGGATATTTTCATACAGAACCAAAAGAAGGTCAACCTAAATACACAGTTGTGATACCACCACCAAATGTAACTGGAGTATTGCATATTGGACATGTATTAAATAATTCGATTCAAGATACATTAATTAGATGGAAAAGAATGCAAGGATTTAATACTTTATGGATGCCTGGAACTGATCATGCTGGAATTGCTACGCAAAATAAAGTAGAAAGAAAATTGGCAGAAGAAGGAAAAACAAGAGAAGATATAGGTAGAGAAAAATTTATTGAAGAGGTATGGGATTGGAAAGAAAAACATGGTGGAATAATAACAAAACAGCTTAGAAGACTAGGAGCTTCTCTTGATTGGGATAGAGAAAGATTTACCATGGATGATAAATTAGCAGATTCTGTAAAAGAAATTTTTGTAAAATTATATAAAGATGAAATGATTTACCAAGGAGAATATATAGTAAACTGGTGTCCTAGATGTGGGACTGCATTATCAGATGATGAAGTAGAACATGAAGATTTGGGGAGCTTTTTATGGGAAATAAAATATCCAATAAAAGATAGTGATGAATTTATAGTTGTAGCAACTACTCGTCCAGAAACAATGTTTGGTGATACTGGAATTGCAGTAAATCCAAATGATGAAAGATATAAACATTTAATAGGTAAAAAAGTAATATTACCTATTGTAAATAGAGAAATACCAATAATAGCAGATGATTATGTAGATTTAGAATTTGGTACTGGTATTGTGAAAATGACTCCAGCACATGATCCCAATGATTTTAAAATAGGTTTAAAGCATAATTTAGAATTTATAAATGTATTAAATGAAAATGGGACTATGAATGAAAATGCAACTTCAGAATATGAAGGAATGGATAGATTTGAGGCTAGAGAAAAAGTTTTAGCTGATTTAAAGGATAGAAAACTGTTTGTAGGAGAAAAAAAGATAAATCATTCTGTAGGACATTGTTATAGATGTAATACTGTAATAGAGCCAAGAGTTAGTAAACAATGGTTTGTAAAAATGGGACCTTTAGCTGAAAGAGCTATTGAGGTTGTAAAAAATGGAAAAGTAAAGATATTACCTGAAAAATGGGAAAAAGTTTATTATAATTGGCTTGATAATATAAGAGACTGGTGTATATCTAGACAAATTTGGTGGGGACATAGAATACCTGCATATTATTGCGAGAGTTGTGGAGAAATGGTAGTGTCAAAAGAAGCTCCACACAGCTGTCCAAAATGTGGTGGGGAGAAATTCAGACAAGAAACTGATGTATTAGATACATGGTTTTCATCTTGGCTGTGGCCTTTTTCTACTTTAGGATGGCCAGAAAACACAGAAGAATTAAAATATTATTATCCAACTGATACTTTAGTAACAGGTGCTGATATATTATTTTTCTGGGTGGCAAGAATGATAATGGCAGGATTATATGTAATGGATGAAATACCATTTGAAAATGTATTTTTACATGGTATAGTTAGAGATGAACAAGGTAGAAAAATGAGTAAATCTTTAGGAAATTCGCCAGATCCTATAGAAGTAATTAATAAGCATGGAGCAGACGCACTTAGATTTAGTATGTTATATAATACTTCTCAAGGGCAAGATGTATTTTACTCTGAAAAATTAATAGAAATGGGTAGTAATTTTGCTAATAAAATTTGGAATGTATCTAAATTTGTATTGATGAATTTAGAAGGATTTTCTCCTGCTGATTTAGATGTAGATAATTTAGAGTTTGAACTTGCTGATAATTGGATTCTTTCTAAATTAAATCAAACTATACTTGAAGTAAATAGACATTTAGAAAAATTTGCATTAAATGACGCAGCTAAAGAAATTTATGAATTTTTATGGAGAGATTTTTGTGATTGGTATGTAGAGATTGCAAAAGAGAGATTATATAAAGCACAAACAAATAATGAAAAAGAAACAGCTCAATTTGTATCTTGGTATGTACTAGAACAAGGACTTAGATTATTACATCCATTTATGCCATTTATAACAGAAGAGATATGGCAAACATTACCAGGAACAGGAGAAACTATAATGCTTAGTGATTATCCAGAAGCAAACCCTGAGATGATAAGTATTACAGTAGATAAAAATTTTGATTTCATACAAAGAGTGATTAGAGCTATAAGAAATATTAGGACAGAAATGAATATATCACTAGGAAAAAAATTAACAGGGATATTTAAATCTTCTGATGGAGAAGAAGAAGTTACATTAGAACAAAATAAAAAATATCTAATAAAATTAGCTAATTTAGATGAGACATTAATAAGCTGTGAAATAGAAAAACCAGAAATGGCTTCTGTAGCAGTTGTTGATAATACAGAAATATTTATACCTTTGGATGGAGTTATTGACCTTGAAGAGGAAAAAGAAAAATTAAAAAAAGAGATTTTAAAATTTGAAAAAGAATTAGATAGAGTAACTAAGAAATTAAGTAATGAAAAGTTCTTAGGAAAAGCCCCAGCAGATATTGTAGAAAAAGAGAAAAATAAAGAGAAAGAATTTATAGAAAAATTGGATAAATTGAAAAAAAGTTTAGAGGAGATTTTATAATTCATGAATATTGATAAAAATTTGCAAGAAAAAATTTTGAAAATATTAGAAAAACATGATAATTATATATCAACTAAAATTTTATATGAAGAGATACCTGATTTAGATGAAAAAAAGCTTAATGGTAATATAGTTTTTTTAGAAAAAGAGGATAAAATTTGCGTTAAGGTTGGAGTAGATAATAAAAACTTTAAAGTTAAGATGAAAAGATAGGTTTAGAAAATATGTATAATATAAAGGAAGTCCTCTGATTTAGAGGACTTCTTTTTTGTTTTATGATAAAATTAAAAGAAAGAATTATGTTATTTTTCAAGGTGAAATTATTTCAATAAAATAAATTTAATCTGAGTTTTATATAATTTTGTAATAATCCATAAAATTTAAAAAATTTTTTTCAAATTGGATTTAATTAAAAGAGTGAATGAAAAATTAGGACAAAGTAGTAGAAAAAATAGACATCAAAATATTATAAAATAGAAATAATAAAAGAAGAAGATGGCAGAAATGCAATAGACATAAAAAGGACAGTATCTGATATAATATTCTAAATATATCTTATTGACAAATATGAAACAGAAATTAAAACTCATCTAAAAATGTGAAGCGGTTATCTTTTTTATTGACAAACATATATATAAGTTGTATAATAAAAATTGTGAAAGTTAAAACTATCACAATAAAATTTTCTTTTATAGAAAATTAACAAAATAAGGGAGGATTATATTATGTCATTTATGTTTTTTATGCCACCAATGAGTCTTATGGGTGGAGGATGTTTAGAAGATGCAGGGAAAGAGGTTAAAAAATTAGGGTTAAAAAAAGCATTAGTAGTTACAGATAAGGTATTAGTTAAAATTAATTTAGTTGATAATCTTACAAAAGTATTAGAAAAAAATGGGATAGAATTTGTTATATATGATGAAACAAAACCGAATCCTACAGTTACAAATGTAAATAATGGATTAAAAATATTAAAAGATAATAATTGTGATTTTGTTATCTCATTTGGTGGAGGATCGCCTCACGATTGTGCAAAAGGTATTGCTTTATTAGCTACAAATGGAGGAGATATTAAAGATTATGAAGGTGTAAACAGATCAGCAAAACCGCAATTACCGTTAGTTGCAGTAAATACAACAGCTGGAACAGCTTCTGAAATGACTATTTTTTCAATAATAACAAATGAAGATACACATGTAAAAATGGCGTTAGTAGATAAACATATGACTCCAATTATAGCAGTAAATGATCCTAATTTAATGGAGGCTATGCCAAAAGGATTAACAGCTGCAACAGGTATGGATGCATTGACTCATGCGATAGAAGCTTATGTATCAACAGCTGCTACTCCAATAACAGATGCTTGTGCGATTCAAGCTATAAAATTAATTGTGAAAAATTTAAAAAACGCTGTAGATAATGGAAAAGATAAAGAAGCTAGAGATAAAATGGCATATGCTGAATATTTAGCAGGAATGGCTTTTAATAATGCAAGTTTAGGGTATGTTCATGCAATGGCACATCAATTAGGTGGTTTTTATGATTTACCGCACGGAGTATGTAATGCAATATTATTACCACATGTAGAGGAATATAATTCTCAAGTAGTTTCTGGAAAATTATCAGAAATAGCAGGTTTTATGGGGGAAGATACTAAAGGATTATCTGAGAAAGAGGGAGCAAAAAAAGCAATAGAAGCTATAAAAAAATTATCGAAATCTGTAAATATTCCAAAAGGGCTAGCTGAGTTAGACGTAAAAGAAAAAGATTTTAAAGTGTTAGCAGAAAATGCTTTAAAAGATGCATGTGGATTAACAAATCCTAAACAACCAACTTTAGAGGATGTAATTGAAATATTTAAAAGATCTATGTAGTGAAAAGATTAGATTGTAAAAAGATAGAAATATAATAAAGGAAGTCCTCTGATTTAGAGGACTTCTTTTTGTTTTATGATAAAAATATAAATTTAATTTAGGAAAAAAATCATTAATTTTCCAACCATTCATAATAAACTTCAGGGAATGGTTTTAATGCCCTATCCAATATTCCATGTAAAAATACTATAGCAACTCCATAATTTATAATAGGTATTCCTTCTACTTCACTTGCTTCAATTCTACTTAACATCTCTTTTCTATTTAATACACAACCAGCACAATGAATTACAACTTTATATTCTTTAAGATTATCAGGATAATCTCTTCCAGAATAAAAATCAAAATGAACATCTGGCTCAATATTTTGTCTAATCCAACGTGGGATTTTTACACTTCCAATATCATCAGGTTGTTGATGATGTGTACAAGCTTCAGCAATTAAAATTTTATCACCTGGCTTCAAATCTCTTAAAGCTTTTGCTCCTTTGACAAGTTTAAATAGGTCACCTTTATATCTTGCAAATAAAATTGAAAATGATGTTAATAAAATATCGTTAGGAGTATCAGCAGAAACCTTCATAAAAGCTTGCGAGTCTGTGATTACTATTTTTGGTTTTTGTTTTAAATTAGATAATGCTAATCGCAATTCTCTTTCTTTTGTTATATGAACAATAGCATCATTATCTAATATATCTCTAATAGTTTGAACTTGTGGTAATATGAGTCGTCCTTTTGGCATTCCTGTATCAATAGGTATAACTAAAACTACAGTATCTCCTGGTTGAATTAAATCTCCAACAATAGAAGGTTGTTCAAAAGTTTTGGGCGAATATTTTATGATTACTTTTTTTAAATCTTCTATTCCAATTTTTTTTAAAGCACTTACTTTAATATATGGAACTTTTAATGATTTTATCTCATTTTCCAATTTTAAATTTAAATCATTTATATCAATTTTATTAATTACAATAATAAATGGAGTTTCAGATTTTTTTAATTTATCAATTACTTCATAATCAAAAGTTGTAATTCCATCATCACTAGAGATTACAATAAGAGCAATATCAGTTTTTTTTATGACATCTATACTTTTTTTTATTCTAAGTTCTCCAAGTTCACCTTCGTCATCAATTCCAGCAGTATCAATCAAAACAACAGGACCTATTGGAAGAATTTCCATAGCTTTATATACTGGGTCAGTTGTAGTTCCTGCAAAACCGGATACTATTGCAAGATTTTGATTTGTTATAGCATTTATAAGACTTGATTTACCAGCGTTTCTTTTCCCAAAGATAGCTATATGCAGTCTGTTAGCTGTAGGGGTTTTATTTAATGACATAATTAGAATCTCCTTTTTTTAATTTTTACAATAACAATATTTTATGATAAAATTTTATCATAAAACTAAAAAAAATAAAAGCTTAAATTGAAAAAGAGATATACATATGGTATAATAAATAAAATGGGAGGGAATTATGAAATTTGCAGGAATAATAAAAAGTTCTTTTGTTGATTATCCAAAAAAGGTTGTAGCAACTATATTTACTGGTGGATGTAATTTTAGATGTGAATATTGTCATAATGGAGTGTTAATAGAGCCAAAAGATGTTGATTTATATTTAACAGAAGATGAGATTATAAAATTTTTAAAAAAAAGAAAAAATGTTTTAGATGGATTATGTATTACAGGAGGAGAACCAACTCTTTGGAATGGAGAATTGGTAAATTTTATAAGAAAAATAAAATTAGAATTAGGAGAAAAATTTTTAATAAAAATAGATACTAATGGAAGTAATCCAAAATTTATATATGATAATAAAAAATTAATAGATTTTTTTGCGATGGATTTTAAATCATTAAACTATAATAAATTTTCAAAAATAAATTTGGATACAATTAAAGAAAGTTTAAAACAATTAGAGTCAACAAAAGATTATGAAGTTAGGATAACAATGTATCCTAATTATATAAAAGAAGAAGATTTTAATAAAATTGCAGAAATATTAAAAGATGTAAAAAAAATTGCAATACAACAATTTAATAATAAAGAAGTATATATGGATAAAAATATGGAGCCATATAAAAAAGAGGTTTTGTATAAATTAAAAACTGAAATTGAAAATAGGGGTGTATTAGTTGAAATACGAGGTGAATAGTAAAAAAGGAATATTAATATCATTAGAAAATAATTACTTAGATGAATTAGAAGAGTTAGTTAATAATATTGGAATAGAAGTTGTGGAAAGAGCTGTTCAAATTAGAAAAAAACCAGATCCAAAATATTATGTTGGAAAAGGTAAAATAGAAGAAATATTGAATATAATAGAAGAAAATGAGATTGAATTTGCAATTTTTGATGATGAGATTAGAACTATTCAGAGAAAAAATATAAAAAATAAGTTAGGAATAACTATATTAGATAGAACAGATGTTATTTTAAATATTTTTTCAAAAAATGCTCAGACAAAAGAGGCTAAATTACAAATAGAGTTAGCAAAATTAAAGTATAAATTACCTGAAATCGTTGGATTAGGAAAAGCAATGTCTAGACTTGGTGGTGGAATAGGGACTAGAGGTCCAGGAGAAAAAGAAAAAGAGTATAAAAAAAGAGCAATATTAGATAAAATAAAAAAAATTGAAGATGAACTAAAAAAGATTCAAAGAACTAGAGGAGAACAAAGTAAAAATAGAAAAAGACGAAAAGCAAAACAAGTGATTCTTGTTGGATATACAAATGCAGGGAAATCAACATTAATGAATAATTTAACAGGTGCTGATGTTACATCTGAAGATAGATTATTTGTGACATTAGATACTAAGATGAAGAAAATTTATGCACTTAGAGAAAAAAATATAGTATTAGGAGATACAGTAGGATTTATAAGAAAATTACCTCATGTATTAGTTGCTTCATTTAAATCAACATTAGAAGTTGTGAAAGAAGCTGATATTTTATTAAAAATAATAGATATTTCAAAAGAAGCTTTTGAAGAAGATATAAAGGTAATAGATGAAGTGTTAGAAGAAATTGGGGATAGTGATATAAAGAATATATATGTATTTAATAAAGTTGATTTATATGCAAATTATGAAAATGAAATAAAAAAACTAGAAGAAAAATATAAAAATGTAGCATTTATATCAGCGCAAAATAATATAAACATTGAAGAACTTTTAGAAAAATTAGTGATAGAACTAAGGGGATGATAATATGTTTAATAAAATAAGTCAAAAGTTAATATTGTTAGCTCTTGGGCCAGTGATATTCTTTTCATTAATTTTATTTGTTCTTATTAATTTCATTTTTGTTAATACTATAGAAAAAAATTTCAAGCAGAAATTAAATGATTCATCAATTTATGTGAATCAAACAATTAATGGAATAATAGAAAGAGAGACAAGTAAAGTTTCAATATTAGCAAGAGAAACAGAATTAAATATACTTATAAAGGAAGGATATAAAAAAACAGGGATTCCTTATAAAATTTATAAAACAAAAAATGGAGTTCCATATGTAAAATTCAAAAAAGTAAAAACAAAATTTGATTATCTAGTTTCTTTGACATATTGGAAAGAAGCTATGTATAATCAAGCTAATAATAGATATAGAGGGCTTGAATTATTTAATGAAGATGGGAAAATAATTGGAAGAAGTTCTGGAAAAAAGAAAATGTTAAAAACGAAAGATTATGATAATATGGTTATGGCAGTTTTGAATAAAAATACAGTTTTTAAAAGGAAAAAAATTGTAAGTAGAATAGAAGTAAATGAAGGGCTTTTATATTTAAAAATATTTGTCCCTGTGCCAACTGATTCTAATAATCCATATGGTGGTATTATATTAAGCTATCCATTAGATAGAGATGCGTTATTAGAGATAAAGGGAAAAACAGAAAGTGAATTAAAATTTTTAGATGAAGATTTTAATAGTAAATATAGTACTATATTATTTAAATCAAATAATGAAATATTAAATTATAAAGACTATAAAGAACTTATAAAAAAAGGTATACCATTTAAAATAAAAAATAGAGGGGAATATGCAATAGCAATACCATTTACAAATGTAAAAGATAAAAATATTGGTTATATATTAATTATAAAAAGAATTAAAGAACTACAAGAGTTAGAAGATAAATTTCAAAATATAATTATAATTGTATCTATAATATTAATAATTTTAATATCTTTTGTTATATTATTAGAAGCACATAAAATAATAGAACAAATTAATAAATTGGTATTAGGAATAGAGAATATAGAAAATGAAGAATATGAAGTTATTGAAGATGGTGAATTTGATATTTATGAATTTGAACTTCTTAGGAAAAAATATAATGCAATGATTCTAAATTTAAAAAGGAATATAGAAGGGATTAATTATAGAGATGAAGCACTAACAAGGATGAATGAAGAGTTAATGATGGTAATAAAGGAAAAAGAAAAAGCATATAAAATGTCTATTAGAGATGGATTAACAAAACTATATAATCACAAATATTTTCAAGAAAAACTTTTAGAAGAGATAAAAAAATCCAAAAGATATGGTGCAAGTTTATCTTTAATAATGTTAGATATAGATTATTTCAAAAAATTCAACGATGATTATGGACATCAAGTAGGAGATAAAGTTTTGATTAATTTATCCAAAGTATTAAGAGACACAATTAGAGAATATGATATAGCTGCTAGATATGGTGGCGAGGAATTTATGGTTATTTTACCAAATACTGACCAAATTGGGGTAAGAGTATTAGCCGAAAGAGTAAGGCAGGTGGTAGAAAAGACGAAAGTTGAAAATTTAAAAGTGACCATTAGTTTAGGAATAACTACATTTCCAGTAGGATGTAAAGAGATAAAAGAGAATGAAGATCCAGTGAAAATTAGAGATATAATGATAAAACAAGTTGATGAAGCATTATATAAATCAAAAGAAAAAGGAAGAAATAGAGTTACAGAATATATTGGAGGGGAAAGTTGAAAATATTTATAGCACCAATAGCGGGAGTTACTGATTATACATATAGAAAAATATTAAAAGAATTTAATCCAGATATGATGTTTACTGAAATGATAAGCACAAATGCTATTACTAGAGAAAATAAAAAAACTTTAGGAATGTTAAAAAGATTACCAGGTGATTCAGTTCAACTATTTGGAAAAGATATTGATATAATGGTAAAAGCAGCAAAATTTATAGAAAGTATAGGAGTGAAACATATTGATATAAATATGGGATGTCCTGTAACAAAAGTTGTGAAAAATGGATATGGTTCAGCAATGTTAGGAGATCCTGATTTAATAGAAAAACTTTTAATAAAATTAAAAGAAAATGTAAATGTTAGTTTATCAATAAAAATTAGGATAGGGTATAAAAATTTTAAAAATCCCCTGTTAATTGCAAAAATAGCTGATAAATTAAACTTAGAATTTATTACAATACATGGAAGAACAAGAGAACAGATGTATTCAGGTGTTGCCAATTGGGATATTATAAAAGAGATAAAAGAAAATGTATCTATTCCAGTAATAGGAAATGGTGATATATTTACAGCAGAAGATGCTTGGGAAAAAGCAAAATATTCAAATGTAGATGGAATTATGTTAGCTAGAGGGATCTTTGGAAATCCTTGGTTAATAAAACAGATAAGAGAGAGATTTGAATTTGGAAAAGTTATAACAATACCAAGTGAAAGAGAAAAAATAGAAATGGCGTTATTACATTTAAAAATGTCAATAGAAGATAAAGGAGAAAAAAGAGGTATATTTGAATCGAGAAAACATATATGTTGGTATATAAAAGGGTTAAAGAATGGGACAAATATAAAAAATATAATAAATAAAATAGAAAACTATGAAGAGGTAGTGGAAATATTAAAAAAATATGAATCAACATTCTAAGGAGGAACTGTATATGAAAAAGTTTGATGAAATATTAAAAGATAAAAAATTTCCATGTAAAATATCAAAAGAGGATGGAGGAATATTAAAAAAACAATTTGAATTAGATAAAAAATCATTAAATAATCCCAAAGATAAAACTGATATTGAATATATTTATTATAAAGAGTATAATAAAAGAAAATATGTTTTAATAGAAGAATATATGTTTAGAGATGGAGAAACGGTTTTGGAGGTAGAAAGAGCTATAGATGTAAATTATTTTTTAAATGTTCTGTAAGTATTACAAATAAAAAAAGAAGAGGTATAAATGAAGAAAGTTTTAATTATAATTTTTATTTTTTCTATTACTTTAGTAAGCACAGCGTTATATTTTTACAATTATATATATAATAATCCGATTAGTATAAAAAAAGTTTTAGAGATAAAAAAAGGAGAAACTGTAAATGAAATTTTAAATAAAATTGGGGGATTAAATAAAAATATTATAAAATTATATTTAAAGATTACAGGACTTGATAGTGAAATAAAAACTGGGCACTATACATTTAAAGGAAATAAAATAACTATAGATAAATTAATAAAAAAATTTGTGTCTGGGGAAGTGTCTGTAGTTAGGGTATCTATTCCAGAAGGATATACAGTTAATCAAATAGTAAATTTATTAGAAAAAAATAATTTGATAAAAAAAGATGATTTTTATAAGAAATTAAATGAAATGAAAAATGTAGGATTATTTACCAAAACTAATGATTATGAGGGATATTTTTTTCCAGATACATATTATTTTTATTTGGGAGAGTCAAGCACAGAGATTATAGAACAATTTTTTAATAGATTTAAAGAAAAAACATCAAATTATAGGAATATGTTTACAAAAAAAGAGTTTTATAATAAATTAATTTTAGCATCTATTATAGAAAAAGAAGCATATTATAATAAAGAAAAGCCTATAATGGCATCTGTATTTTATAATAGATTAAAAATAAATATGAAATTACAGTCTTGTGCTACTGTAGAATTTTTATATAATTATAAGAAAAAAAAATTATATTATAAAGATTTGAAAATAAAATCAAAATATAATACATATTTATATAATGGATTACCTTATGGAGCGATATCAAATCCAGGGATTAAATCAATAGAAGCTGCAATATTTCCTAAAGAAACTAGTTATTATTATTTTAGATTAGGAGAGGAAAGACATCATATTTTTTCCGAAAAATTTTATAGAAGGGGGAGTTTTAATGGAAACAATTGATATAGTGAAAGAAAAAGGGGATATACTTTTTATAAAGCTGACAGATAGTATAGTAATAAATAATATTGAACTATTTGAAAGAGAAGTTTATAGTATATTAAGTGATAAAAAATTTAATATAATTGTAGATATATCAAAATCAGAATTTATTATAAGTCAAGGATTAGGAATATTAATTAAACTTAATAAAAAATGTAAAGATAATGGAGGGAAAATTGTTATTATGAATCCAAATGATAGATTAAAAAGAATTTTAAAAGTTGTTCATATGGATAAAATAATAGATGTAGAATTTAATGAAGAAAATGCTATAAAGAAAATGCTATAAAAAATAAATGGATGAGGAGAGTAAATAATGGATAACTTATATAAGAAAGAATTAACTGAAGAGGAATTTAAAAAATTTAGAGATTATATATATAAAAAAAGTGGTATAAATTATACTATAAATAAAAAAATAATTTTACAAAATAGGATTAGACGAAGATTGAGAGATTTAGGATTAAATTCATATTTAGAATATTTTAATTTAATAAAAAATAAACCTATAGACTCGCCAGAAATGATAAAATTTTTTGATGAAGTTACAACTAATGAAACATCTTTTTTTAGACATGAAAGACAGTTTGTAGCTTTAAAATCTATGATTATTCCGGAACTATTAGAAATAAAGAGAAATAAGGACCTTAATGTATGGAGTGCCGCAGCATCAATGGGAAAGGAAGCTTATACAATTTCAATGGTATTAAAAGAAACTGTTGGATTACATAATTATAAAATGAAAATATTAGGAACAGATTTGAATAATAAAGTGTTGAATATGGCAAAACTTGGAGAATATGATATAAAAGATGGAAAAGATATTCCAAGAGAATATGAAAAATATGTGATTAGAGATAAAGAAAATGGAATATTAAAAATAAAAGAAGATTTAAAAAAAATGATAGAATTTAAGAGATTTAATTTGAAAGAAAGTTATTCTTTCTTTCCTAAAATGGATGTTATATTTTGTAGAAATGTGTTTATTTATTTTGAGAAAAAAACTCAAAAAGAGATGGTGGATAAATTTTATGATAGACTTATTCCAGGCGGATTTTTTATATTAGGGCATTCAGAAACTTTAAATGGCGTATCAGATAAATTTATATATAGAAAATTTAATGGAGAAAATTTAATGATATATCAAAAACCATTAAAATAATAAATTAAAACTTGAAAAATAAGTTTATATAAATTAATTCTAGGAATAGATTATTTATTGAAGAACGTTATTTTTAAATTGTTTCTAAATAAAAAAGTATGGAGGTAATAATGTTTAAAAAATGTAAGTATATATTTTTTATAGTTATAATGTTATCAAATATATCATATGCAAAAGAACTTCCTATAGATAAAGAAAATTATCTATTTAGAAATGTAAGCGTCGAAGATATTGGAATGGGTTATACCTCAATTGCAAACAAAATATTGGATGGATTAACAGTAAATCCTGCTTCAGTATATTTTTTGAAAAATAGTTATTTTACAATAGGATATAGTTATGCAGCACCTAAAAATATATATTATTATCAGAGTGTAAATGATATTATTACGAAATCAGACATTAATTATATCTCATTAACTTCAGATAAAGGTGGAATGTATTGGAAAAAATATTCGGATGAAAAGGAGTTATCTTTAAAACATAAATATAATTTTAATATAAATGAAATAGGATTATCTATTACTCAAAAAAGTACCACTACAAAAGGATTAAGTAGCGGTCTTACATTAAAAATTTATGAAGGCGGAATTCTAGAAGGAAGAACAGATAATGGAATTGATTTGACAGTAGATAAAGGATTAGGATATGGAATTGATTTAGGGTTTTTATTAAAAAGAAATTTTGTGTATGCAGGAGTGGTATGGGAAAATATATTAGGAAAAATATATTGGAAAAAATATGATGACGTATTAGTGAATGGCCGAATAAGAGGAGGAATAGGAGTAAATTTTGGATTTGTGAAATATGGATTAAGCTTTGATAAGGTATTATTGGATACTGTTAGTATTAAATATGGACAAGGAATAGAAATGTTAGTTTTGAATTTTCCAAAAGAATATTCTAATTTTATGTTAAAAGGATTAACAGCGAAATTTAGAGCTGGAAATTATGGTGAAAATTTATTTACAAATTCAAAAATTAATACTTATGGTTTAGAAATAGGGAATAATAAATATATATTAAATTTTGGAGTGGCTTCAGAGAAGATAAATCCTTTTGAAGATCAGAATATGATTTTAAAAAGCTCAATTAGTTATAAACTTAAATAATAAAAATAAGCAGGATCTTTTCCTGCTTATTTTTATTATTTAATCTATCTAATTTTATAAACCACAAAATAGAGAAACTTAATGAGCCTCTTTTTTTATTGAAGAATATATTGATATATGATATAATTTAATAATAAAAAATGGAGGTAAAATGAAAAAAATATTATTTGTTGGAATTAATTCTAAATTTATTCATACTAATTTAGCTTTAAGATATATAATTAAATATGCTGAAAAAAATATAAAAGATGAGAAATATAGTATGAAATTAGTAGAATATACTATAAATAATACAATTTATAGTATTATTAAAAATATATATAAAGAAAAAGCAGAAATTATTTTATTTTCAATGTATATATGGAATAGGGAATATACATTAAAAGTTATAAAAGAGGTAAAAAAAGTTTTACCAAATAGTAAAATTATATTAGGCGGACCAGAAGCAGCGTATGATGCAGTTGATATTATGAATGAGAATCAAGAGATAGATTTTATAATATTTGGAGAAGGTGAAAAAGTTGTATTGAATTTTTTGAAGGAAGATAATGCAAAGAGTATAAAAGGTATCTATTATAGAGAAAATGGTGTAATATTATCAAATAAACCAGAAAAATTAATAGAAAATTTAGATGATGTTCCTTTTCCTTATACAGAAGAAGAGATAAAAGAATTAATAGCAGAAAGAAAAATTATATATTATGAGTCTTCTAGAGGATGTCCGTTCAATTGTTCTTATTGTATGTCTTCTATAGAAAAAAGTGTTAGATTTTTCTCATTAGATAGAGTAAAAAAAGATCTGAAATTTTTTATAGAAAACAGTGTTAATTTAGTGAAATTTGTAGATAGAACATATAATCTTAAAAAAGATAGATATTTGGAAATTTGGAGATACATTGTAGATAATTATAAAGAGGGAATTAGATTTCATTTTGAAATAACTTTAGATCTTTTTGATGAGGAAGTTTTGGAGTTTTTAGAGACAGTTCCAAAAGGGCTTTTTCAATTTGAGATAGGTATTCAAACAATAAATAAGAAAACATTAAAAGCAATAAATAGGAAAAATGATTTAGAAAGAATAAGTAAAAATATATCACTTTTAAAAAAGAATATACATTTACATTTAGATCTAATAGCAGGGCTTCCTTATGAAGATTACAAAACATTTGGCAATTCTTTTAATTATGTATATGGATTAAACCCTGAAATGTTGCAATTAGGATTTCTTAAAATATTAAAAGGAACGCAAATTTCTACTGAAATAGAAAAATACGGGTATAAATATTTAAATTTTCAACCATATGAAGTGTTGGAAAATAAATTTATTTGTTATGGTGAGATAGTAAAATTAAAAAATATAGAAAAATTAGTAGATTTTTATTTTAATTCAAATGAATTTAATGTATCAGTTCCATTTATTATTAATAATTTTTATGATTCATCATTTGAATTTTATGAAGATTTTTCTGAATGGTGGGATAATAAAAAATATTTTGAAGTAGCTCATAAAAAAATAGCTGTATTTGATTTTTTATATGATTTTTATTTGGAAAAAGAGTTTGACAAATTGGATATGTTTAAAGATTATTTGAAATTTGATTATATAAAAATGGAAAAGCCTAGATTTTTTCATGAATGGTATAAGAAAAATGTAACGAAAAATGAATATGAAAATATAATTTCAAATAGTAAACTTAATATTGAATTTAAAAGTGTAAGAGAAAAATATAAAAAAACAGAGGTTGAAATTTTTAATTATGATATATTAAATGGTGAAAAGGATAATTATAGCAATAATAAAAATGGAAGTGAAAATATAAAAATTTTGTTTATTTATAAAAATAATGAAACAGAGATAAGGTGTGTATAGATGTTTTTTGAATTAATAAAACAAATAAGTAAAAAAAAATTAATCTTATTATTTATTTTAATAGGAAGTTTCAACTTGTTTTCTCAAGATTTATTAACAGAAAGTTTTGGGAAAAAGTTAAGAGTAGGAATAAAAAGGATTTCAAATAATGTAGTCTATATTAAAAGTTATAATGGAGAATTTAATATAGAATTAGAAAATGGTAAAATAATAAAAAAATCTGCTTTAAGATTAATAAGAAAAAATAAAAAAATATATTTCGAGAATAAAAGTATAGATATATTAAAAATAAGAAGAAGTAATGTGGTTACAATAATAGGCATTGGGAAATCAGAAGAGAAATACCATAAATATAGAGGAGATTTTGATTTCATTATATATAAGGGGAAAATATTGCCAATAAATATAATATTGGCAGAAGAGTATTTGTATAGTGTAGTCCCTTCTGAAATAGGAATTAATTTTCCAGATGAAGCTATTAAATCTCAAATCGTAGCTGCAAGAACTTATCTGTATTATGGTTTGAAAAATAAAAAATATGAAAAATTTGATTTATTAGATGGAACATCTTCGCAAATGTATTTAGGTTATGAAAGAGAAAATAGTAAAATAAATAATTTGATAAATCTTACTTCTCATGAAATTATGGTATATAAGGATAAAACTATAAATGCACTTTATTATGCAGATAGTGGAGGTTGGACAGCTAATAATGAAGATGTATGGAGTGGAGGGAAGCCAATTCCATATTTGAGAGCAGTGGATGACAAAGATAACTGTAAAAATTCTCCAAGGAGTAATTGGAGTTATAGAATAAGTAAAAAAAGAGTTTCAAAAATATTTGGATTTAATATAAATAAAATAAAAATTATAGATAAAAAAAATAGGAGAGTAAAAAAAGTTTTAATATATGGAAATAAAAAAAAGATAATTTCCGGCAATGAATTAAGAAGAAAATTAGGGTATACAAATGTATTTAGTACAGTTTTGAAAATTTTGGACACAGGAAGTTATTTTATATTTAAAGGACATGGGTCAGGACATGGTGTAGGAATGCCTCAATGGGGGGCTTATGGACTTGCTAAAAAGGGTTATGACTATAAAAAAATATTGAAATATTATTATACAGGAGTAAAAATAAAAAAGATTGAAAATTTTGATAAATATGTTATAATAAAAAAATAACGAGGTGAATTTTATGAGAATAGGTATTTTTACAGACACATATAAACCTAATATAAATGGAGTAGTGACATCTATAGAGATAAAAAAAAGAGAATTGGAGAAATTAGGACATAAAGTTTATATAATAGCACCTACAGAACCAAATTATGAAGAGATTGATCCAGATATTATAAGACTAAAATCTTTTAAATTGGTTTTTCAACCAGAATACCGTTTGACATATCCGCCCAAACTAGAAACGTTAAAACGAATAGAAGTATTAAATTTAGATATTATACATGCAGAAACTCCATTTTCGTTGGGGTTATTAGGTGCTTATATTGCAAAAAAAACAGGGAAACCGTTAGTACATACATATCATACTTTATTCCCTGAATATGTACATTATTTAAAGTTGCCTAAAACTGGAACAAAAAAAATGGCAGAATCAATAAGTGCCATCTATTGTAATGCTTGTAATTATATTATATCGCCATCAAATCAAGTAAAAGAAAAACTTTTAGAATATGGGGTGAAAAGAAATATATCAGTTATTCCAACAGGAATAGATGTGTGTAAATTTAAAAATAGTAAAAAAATAGGAATTAGAAAGAAGTTAAATATAAAAGAAGAGGAAAAAGTATTAATATTTGTTGGAAGATTAGGAGAAGAAAAAAATATAGATTTTTTATTGGATTCTTTGAAATTATTAAAAGAAAAAGATGATAATATTAAATTGATGTTGGTTGGAGATGGGCCATATAGAGAAAAATTAAAAAATAGATGTAAAGAGTTAAATATAGAAGAGAATGTGGTTTTTGCGGGATATGTACAAAGAGAAAATATAGCAGAATATTATAGAGAATCAGATATATTTGTATTTTCATCACTTACAGAAACACAAGGATTAGTTGTGTTAGAAGCAATGGCAACAGGAATTCCTGTAGTAGCAGTAAAAGCAAGTGGAGTAGAAGATATGGTAGAAAATGGTGTTTCTGGTTTTTTAACTTCATTAGATGAAAAAGAATTTGTAGAAAAAATAGATTTAATTCTAAATGATGAAGAATTATATAAAGAAATATCAAAAAAAAGTATGGAAGAAGCTGAAAAATTTACACCTGAAAACACATTTGCAAAAATGGCAGATATATATATAGAACTAAGTGAAAAAAGAAGAATGAAAATAATAAAAAAAGCATTAAAACTTAGAAGAAGTAGAGCAGCTAGAATTATAGCTAGATTTGGTAAAAGGAGGAGAAAAAATAAAAAATAAAGTTCTTTTAAATTTAAAAGAAAACAGTTTGATAAATAAAAAAGATAAAATTGTAATAGGAATATCAGGAGGAGCAGATTCTGTAGCTTTATTTCATTTGTTAATGGAATTAAAAGAAGAACTTCAAATAAATTTTATTTTTGCTCACGTTAATCATATGTTAAGAGGAACAGCTGATAGGGATCAGAGGTTTGTAGAGGAGTTAGGAAAAAAATATAATGTGCCTGTGTATGTATTAAAAAAAAATATAAAAAAATATGCTAAAGAAAATAAAATAGGTGGAGAAGAAGCAGGAAGAGAGATAAGATATAGTTTTTTTAAAGAAATATTAAATAAAACTGATGCAGATAAAATTGCACTTGCACATAATCTAAATGATGTAGTTGAAACTTTCATGTTTAGATTAATGAGAGGGACATCTTTAAATGGATTGTCATCTATCCCTATAAAAAGAGGTAAGTTTATAAGACCTATTTTAAATATAAGTAAAGAAAAAATTTATAACTATTTAAATGAAAAAGGTTATAAATATGTAACAGATGAGACAAATTTTCAAGATATATACACAAGAAATAAAATTAGGCTTAATTTAATACCATATATAAAAGAAAGTTTTAACGTAAAATTTGAAGAAAAAATTATTAAACTGGTTTCAGAAATAGATGAAACTAATAGATATTTTGAAGGAATTATTTCAAAAATAAATTTAGAGAATGAAATTTATATAAGCGAATTAAAAAAATATGATGAATTTATTCAAAGAAAAATTATAAATAAATTTTTATCTAATAAAGAAATAGAAATAAATAGTAATAAAATATATGAAATATTAAATATATTAAATAGCGGTGGTACATTGAAGTTAGATTTAACTAAAGAGTTTATATTAGTAAAAGAGTATGATATTATAAAAATTGTAAAAAGAAATAAAATTTTTAAGAATAACCTAAATGGTATTATAGAAAATTTAGAAAAAGAATTAAAAATAGGGGAGGAGATATTATATAAAAATAAACTTATAACAACTGAAGTAGTAGAAATTTCTAAAATGCAAAAAGATTCTGGAAAAAGAGTGGTATATTTAGATTATAATAAATTAAAAGATAAAGAAAAATTTGTTATAAGAAGTAGAAAAAATGGGGATTATTTTTATCCTAATGGAATGAATGGAAAGAAAAAATTAAAAAATTTTTTTATAGATATGAAAATTCCAAAAGATGAAAGAGATAATATTATAATTATATTAAATGAAAATGAGATAATATCTGTAGAAAATTTAAGATATAATAAAAAATATCAAATAACAGAAGAGACAAAATATGTAGTAATGTTAATAATAAGGGAGGTTTAAATGGAAAATAATAAAAATTTAAATGAAGAAAATTTAGAAGAAAAAAAAGGCATAAAAAAAGAAAAAGAAGAAAAAGATAGTTTAGAAGAGCAAAAAGAAAAAAAAGGTATAAATGAAGAAAAAGAGAGTGAAGAAGATAAAAAAGAAGATAAAAAAGAAGATAAAAAGAATATAAAAGATGAAATTGATTTCAATTTTTTAAATGATGTTAAAAATAAAAAGATAAATTTTAAAAATGTTGTATTACTTTTATTTTTAATTACAATAATTATATCGTTGCCAAGTTTATTTAGTAAAAATAATTTTAAGCAAGAAAAAATAGTTAGTTATACATCTTTTGAAAGCCTTATAAATAGTGGAGCAATAAAAGAGGTAGAAGAAAAAGGCTCGTATATATATGCTATGGTTCCTGGAATGGATAATAAAAATGAAACTATAAAAGCTAGGATGATAGGTTATAGATTAGCAGACGATAAACATTTAATGGACCAATTAATAAAAAATAAAGTTAAAATAAAATCAGACGAACCTGATAAAATGCCTTTTTGGGCAAATATTTTAATATCTTGGTTTCCAATGCTATTATTAATAGGAATATGGCTATATATGTTAAATCAAATGAATAAAGGACCTGGTGGTTCAGGAGGGCAAATATTTAATATTGGAAAATCAAAAGCTAAAGATAACAATGAAAATGGGCCTAAAGTTACATTCGAAGAGGTAGCTGGAGTAGATGAAGCAAAAGAAGAGTTGCAAGAAGTAGTTGAATTTTTAAAAGAGCCAAGTAAATTTTTGAAAATAGGAGCAAGAATACCAAAAGGTGTTTTATTATTAGGATCTCCTGGTACTGGAAAAACTCTTTTAGCAAAAGCTGTAGCAGGAGAAGCAGGAGTACCATTTTTTAGTATTTCAGGATCTGAATTTGTAGAAATGTTTGTTGGAGTTGGAGCTTCAAGAGTAAGGGATCTGTTTAATAAAGCAAGAAAAAATTCACCTTGTATAGTATTTATTGATGAGATAGATGCAGTAGCTAGACAAAGAGGAGCTGGGCTTGGTGGTGGAAATGATGAAAGAGAACAAACGTTGAATCAGCTATTAGTAGAAATGGATGGATTTGGAACTGATGAAAATATAATTATAATTGCAGCAACTAATAGGCCAGATGTACTTGATCCAGCTATTATGAGACCAGGAAGATTTGATAGACAAGTTGTAGTAGATAGACCAGATATAAAGGGAAGAGAAGAGATATTAGTAGTGCATTCAAAAGGGAAAAAATTTAACGCAGATGTAGATTTAAGTATAATTGCTAGAAAAACACCAGGATTTTCAGGGGCAGATTTGGCAAATGTATTAAATGAAGCAGCTATATTGTCAGCACGTCATAATAGCGAAACAATAATGATGGACGATGTGGAAGAAGCTGTAGAAAAAGTAATGGCTGGACCAGAAAGAAAAAGTAGAGTTATTAATGAAAAAGAAAAAAGGATAATTGCTTATCATGAATCAGGACATGCATTAGTTAGATGGTTACTACCGGATACTGATCCAGTGCATAAAATATCAATAGTTCCAAGAGGAGTTGGAGCATTAGGATATACAATGCATTTGCCTACAGAAGATAGATTTTTAGTAAGTAAATCAGAATTTTATAAAGAGATAAAAACTTTATTAGGTGGAAGAGCAGCAGAAGAAATTATATTTAAAGATATAACTTCTGGAGCTTCAAACGATATAGAAAGATCAACTGATATAGCTAGAAAAATGATAACTAAATATGGAATGAGTGAAAAGGTAGGTCCATTAACATTAGGTAAAACAGATGAACAACCTTTCTTAGGAAAAGAGATGGTAAAATCTGGTAATTATAGCGATGAAACAGCTAGAACAATAGATAAAGAAATTTTTGAAATAATTAATGGTTCATATGCTGTTGTAAAAAAAATGTTAACTGATAATATGGATAAATTAGATAAATTAGCAGAAACATTATTAGAAAAAGAGGTTGTTTCAGGTAAAGAGATGGAAGAATTATTTATTGAGGAGGTAGTAGTAAATGAATAGTAAATTTGATAAAGAAAAAATAGAAAAAGCAGTTAGAATGATTTTAGAAGCTGTAGGAGAAAACCCAGATAGAGAAGGGTTAGTAGATACACCAAAAAGAGTGGCAAGAATGTACGAAGAGATATTTGCAGGGATTCATAAAGATCCTGCAGATGAAGTTTCAGTATTTTTTACTGAAGAACATGATGAGATGGTTTTAGTAAAAGACATTGATATCTATTCTATGTGTGAACATCATCTGATACCATTTTTTGGAAAAGCTCATATAGCATATATTCCTAAGAATGGAAAAGTTACTGGACTTAGTAAACTAGCTAGAGTAGTAGATGTAGTTTCTAAAAGGCCTCAATTGCAAGAAAGATTAACAACTACAATAGCAGATGTATTAATGAAAAAACTTGATGCAGAAGGAGTAGTTGTAGTTATAGAAGCACAACATTTATGTATGGTAATGAGGGGAATAAAAAAAGCAGGTTCAAAAACTATAACATCAGCTGTAAGAGGAATATTTAAAGAGGATCAAGGTGCTAGAGCAGAGGCATTTGCATTAATAAGATAATAAAGTTTGTAAGGGGAATATTATGAAAAGGTTGGGGATAAAATATTTAAAAGAAGGAATGGAAATAGCAAGACCTATTTATAGAGCAGACGGAAGAATAGTATTAGGTGTAAATGTAGAATTAACCGAAGACTATATTTTAAGGCTGCCTACCCAAGGAATAACTTCTATATATGTAAAAGATGATAGAACTACTGATATAGAGGTAATAGATATTCTTTCAGATAATATGAGAACTTTAGCATTAACAGAAGCAAAAAAAATAAATGATAAATTATTAGAAATATACAATAAATCTAAAGATAAAAAAATAAATGAAAAAATAATGAAAAATGAGCTTGAAATTGTACATGAAAGATTAAATAAATTAGGGAAAGAGATGGTAGAGGATTTTATGAGAATAAGAAACCCTCTAATAAATCTTATTGATACAAGATTAAATGAAGATTATATATACGCTCATATGGTTAATGTAGCAGCAGTATCTATATTAATAGGAAGAGCTTTGGGGTATAATTTTGAAAAATTGGTTGATTTAGCAAAAGGGGCATTAATACATGATATTGGGATAATAATTGGAATTCCTTATGAAGTAAGAAATAAAAGTGGAAAATTAACAGAAGAAGAATTGGTTATGATGAAATTACATCCAAAAATAGGTTATGATTTTATAAGGAAAATGACAGGTATAAATATATTATCAGCTCATGTAGCTTATCAACATCATGAGAGGTATAATGGTCATGGTTATCCAAGAGGGTTAAGTGATGGGAATATAAGTGAATATGGATATGTAGCAGGGATTGCTGATGTTTATGATGCAATAACTAATAATAAAAGTTATAAATTGAGAGTTTTACCTGATAAAGCAAGAGAATTTTTTATGGTAGCTAGGGATAAATTTTTTCCGGCATATATTGTAGATTCTTTTTTAAATAAAGTACCAGCATATCCAAATGGAACAACTTTAATACTATCAGACGGCAGTGAAGCCGTGGTATTAAAACAGAATAAAGATAACTTATCAAGGCCTTGGGTAAGAATATTAAATAGTAATGGAAAAGATTGGGCAGATGTAAATTTGATAAATGAACTGAATATAGGTATAGAAAAAATATTGGATTAAATATTTACAAAAAATGGTAGTTATGATATAATATAGAAGAATTTAGTCTAAGTTTTGCGTTTGTCAGCGTATTACTTTGATTAGATAATAAAATCAGGAGGTATTTAGACATGGCAATGAGATCAAAAGAAGAAATAGTAAAAGAATTTGGGAAAAAAGAAGGAGATACAGGTTCTACAGAAGTACAAGTAGCTTTATTAACTGAGAGAGTAAAACATTTAACAGAACATTTGAAATCTCACAAAAAAGATTACCATTCAAGATTAGGTTTATTAAAATTAGTAGGAAAAAGAAGAAGATTATTAAACTATTTAAAATCAAAAGATATTGAAGGATATAGAGCACTTATCCAAAAATTAGGAATAAGAAAATAATTAAACGGGATTTTTATCCCGTTTTTTTTAAAGAGAAAGAAACGGAAAGGGAGGAAACTAAATGTTTAACGAAAAAATGGTAGAAATGGAATTAGCAGGAAGAAAATTAACATTTACTACTGGAAAAATGGCAAGACAAGCAGGAGGAGCAGTTATCCTTAGCTATGGAGAAACTGTATTATTAGCAACTGTTGTAGGGAAAAAGAAACCAAGAGAAGGGGCAGATTTTTTTCCATTAACAGTTAATTTTATAGAGAAAACATATTCTGCAGGTAAAATACCTGGAGGATTTTTCAAAAGAGAAGCAAGACCTTCAACAAATGCAACATTAACAGCAAGACTTATAGATAGACCAATAAGACCTTTATTTCCAGAAGGATTTAAAAATGAAGTACAAATAGATATAACAGTTTTATCATATGATGGAGAAAACACTACAGATTATCTTGGTATAATAGGTGCTTCAGCAGCACTTAGCATCTCAGATGTTCCATTTTTAGGACCAGTTGCAGGTGTTATAGTTGGTTATGTTGATGGAGAATATGTATTAAATCCATTGCCAGAACAATTAGAAAAAAGTGAAATAAACTTATCAGTGGCAGGAACTAAAGATGCAATTACAATGGTAGAATCTGGAGCAAAAGAAGTTTCAGAAGAGCTAATGTTAGGTGCAATTATGTTTGGACATGATGCTATAAAAACAATAGTAGCTATACAAGAAGAGTTTCAAAAATTGGCTGGGAAAGAAAAAATGGAATTTGAAGTAAAAGAGGTTCCAGTAGAGATTAAAGAGTTTGTAGACATAAATGGAAAAGAAAAATTAGAAAAAGCTGTTTTGGTTCATGGAAAATTAGAAAGAGAAGAAGCTGTAGACAGTTTAGAATTAGAATTAGAAGAGCTATTAGCTACAAAATATGAAGATGGTGAAATTCCAAAAGAGGATTTAAGTGAATTTAAAGGATATTTTCATGATTTAATGAAAAAAATGGTTAGAGATACTATTGTATATAAACATCACAGAGTTGATGGTAGAGCGATAGATGAAATCAGACCAATTAGTATAGATATAGATATATTACCAATTCCTCATGGAACAGCACTATTTACAAGAGGAGAAACTCAAGGATTGGTAATAACTACATTAGGAACAGCAGAAGATGAACAAATTATAGATGGACTTGATAAAGCAATTAGAAAACATTTTTATTTGCATTATAACTTCCCACCTTACAGTGTAGGTGAAACTGGATTTTTAAGAGGTCCTGGAAGAAGAGAATTAGGACATGGAGCTTTAGCAGAAAGAGCTTTAAGAGAGGTTATGCCTTCACAAGAAGAGTTCCCATATACAGTAAGAGTTGTATCTGAGATTTTAGAGTCAAATGGTTCTTCATCTATGGCAACAGTTTGTGGTGGTTCATTGTCGTTAATGGCAGCTGGAGTTCCAATAAAAAAACATGTTGCTGGAGTTGCAATGGGACTTATTAAACAAGGAGAAGATTTTGTTGTATTAACAGATATAATGGGATTAGAAGATCATATAGGGGATATGGATTTTAAAGTTACAGGAACTAGAAAAGGTATTACAGCTTTGCAAATGGATATAAAAATTACTGGAATAAGCAGAGAAATAATGGAGAAAGCATTAGAACAAGCTCTAAAAGGAAGATTATTTATATTAAATAAAATGGAAGCTGTAATTGATAAACCAAGAGTAGAATTTGCTCCAACTGTACCAAGATTAGCTACATTAACTATAGATAAAGAAAAAATTTCTGACTTAATTGGACCTGGTGGAAAAAATATTAAGGGAATAATAGAAAAAACAGAAGCAAAAATAGATATAAAAGATGATGGGAATGTTAGTATATTTGCTATTAATGAAGAAAAATTAAATGAAACATTAACTATGATAAAAGCATATACTCAAGATATTGAAGTAGGTGAAATATATACAGGAAAAGTTATCAAAATAATGAAATTTGGAGCTTTTGTAGAAGTATTACCTGGAAAAGAAGGGTTATTGCATGTATCAGAATTAGACCACAAAAGAGTTGCAAATGTAGAAGATGTATTAAAAGAAGGCGAAGAAGTTATGGTAAAAGTTATAGGAAAAGAAAAAGGTAAATTTAGTCTTAGTAGAAAAGCATTAATACCAAAAGAAGAAAAATAAAGGGAATTTATTCCCTTTTTTACTTACTAGGAAAGTATAAATTTGTCTAGAAAATAAGCTACGCTATTTTTTTGAAATATGCGATTTTTCAAAGCGAAATTTTTCAGAAGCCAAAAATTTTGAAAAACATTTATGTTCTACCAGATGAAGCGTAGCTTATTTTTTTACTTTAATGTTTTTTAAGAAAGGAGATTATAAAATTATGTGTAGAATAAATCCAAGAGTAGATTTCGTATTTAAAAAATTGTTTGGTTCGGAAGAGAATAAGGATTTATTGTTAGATTTTATAAATTCAGTAGTATCAGAAGATGATAGAGTAACAGAATTAGAACTAAAAAATCCATATAATGATAAGAATTTTAGAAATGATAAATTATCAATATTAGATATAAAAGCAGTAGATCAAAGAGGGCGTTGGTATAATATAGAGATGCAGATTATTGATCAAGAATATTTTGATAAGAGGGCTTTATATTATTGGGCTAGATTATATTCAGGTCAATTGTCAACAGGAATAAATTATGATAATTTAAAGAAAACAATAAGCATAAATATATTAAATTTTAAATGTTTAGATGAGGAAAATTATCATAATATTTATAAGATAATAAATATGGAAAGTAAAGAAGAGTTTATAGATCATCTAGAGATACATTTTATAGAGTTAGAAAAATATAACGAAAATTTTAGCACAATGTTAGATAGATGGGTAAATTTTCTGAAAAGAGCAGAAAAATATGAAGAAAATAAACTTCCAAAAGAATTAGCAGAAGTATCTACAATAAAAAAAGCAGTAGAGATATTAGAAGAGATGTCATTAAATAAGGATGAGCGAGAAAGTTATGAAGCTAGATTAAAATGGTTAAGAGATGAAGATGCAGCTTTAAAAAAAGCTGAAAAAAAAGGAAGAGAAAATGGGAAAGAAGAAGGAATAAAAGAAGGAATAGAAAAAATTGCTAGAGAAGCATTAAAAAATAAATTGGATTTAAAAACTATATCAAAAATAACAGGATTAAGTGAAGAAGATATTTTAAGATTAAAAAATTAGAGATACAAATCTTCTTTAGAAAGGAGAAAAATGAAATTAGCTTTAGTAAGTTTAGGATGTCATAAAAATTTAGTAGATAGTGAGAATTTAATTGGGATATTATCAAAACGAAAAGATGTTGAGATAATATCTAATATAGAAGAAGCTGATGTAGCTATAGTGAATACTTGTGGATTTATAGGAGATGCAAAAGAAGAATCTATAGAGACAATAATAGAAGTTGGAGAATTAAAAGAAACTGGTAATTTAAAAAAACTAATTGTGGCTGGATGTTTAGCACAGAGATATTCAGAGGATTTGATGGAAGAATTATCAGAAATAGATGGAATAATAGGAACAGGTGAAATAGATAAAATAGAAGAAGTTTTAGATGAAGTGATTGATGGGAAGAAAATAATCAAAAGTGAAAGTTTAGATTTTCTAGCTAATAGTGAAACAGAAAGAGTCATTACAACTATGCCACATACAGCATATATAAAAATTGCTGAAGGGTGCGATAATAGATGTGCTTTTTGTATAATACCTTATTTAAGAGGAAAATATAGAAGTAGAACAATAGAAGATATAATTAAAGAAATAGAAAATTTAGTATCAAACGGAGTAAGAGAAGTGAATATTATAGCCCAGGATACTACAGAATATGGAATTGATATATATGGAAAAAGAAGATTAGCAGACCTTTTAAGAGAAATTGCAAAAGTGGAGGAATTGGAAAGAATAAGAGTTTTTTATACATATCCTAGTAATTTTGATGACGAATTAATTAAAGTTATTAAAGAAGAAGATAAAATATGTAAATATATAGATATTCCTATTCAACATGTGTCAGATAAAATATTGACATCTATGAGAAGAAGAGGGACTGCAAAAGAGATGAAAGAACTACTTTATAAAATAAGAAGAGAAATACCAGAAGCAGTCTTTAGAACATCTTTAATTGTTGGATTTCCTGGAGAAACTGAAGAAGAATTTGAAGAGTTAAAAGATTTTGTAGAAGAATTTAAATTTAATTATGCAGGAATATTTAATTTTTCAAGAGAAGAAGACACACCTGCTTTTGATTTAGAAAATCAAATAGATGATGATACAAGACACAAGAGATGGGTAGAGCTTACCAATATACAAAGTAAAATAGCAGAAAATATAAATAGAAAATATATAGGAGAAGTTGTAGAAGTAATAATAGATGGCGTATCTGAAGAATCAGAGTATATGTTAGAAGGTAGAACTTGTGGACAAGCTCCAGAAATAGATGGAAAAGTTTTGATTAATGATGGAACTGGAGAAAGAGGAGAAATTGTAAAAGTTAAAATTGAACAAAATTTTGATTATGATTTATTAGGAGGGATAATAGAAAATGAATTTACCAAATAAATTAACTCTTTTAAGAATAGTATTAATAGTTCCATTTTTAATATTTTTAGAATTGGATATGCCAATTGCAGCAGTTTTAATATTTGCAATAGCTTCAATTACAGATTTTTTTGATGGATATATAGCTAGAAAAGATAATTTGATAACAAAATTTGGTAAATTAATGGATCCATTAGCAGATAAAATTTTAGTTTTATCTGCTTTGACGGTTTTTGTGGAATTACATTATATACCTTCTTGGATGGTAATTATTATATTTACAAGAGAATTTTTAGTGACAGGTTTGAGAATTTTGGCAGCTTCAGATGGAGTGGTTATAGCTGCTGCAAAAATTGGAAAATATAAAACAGCATCTCAAATGATAGTGATTATAATAGTTATTTTTACTAAAAATTCTATAATTAGTCAACTATTAATGTTGATCCCTGTGGTACTTACTATATGGTCTGGGTATGATTATGTAATAAAAGGTAAAAAATATTTTTTGGATGATTAATCTACAATAGGAAATTACATTTTTAGGGTTTAATCATTAGATGATTAGAAATTAAAATGATTTTATGAAATTTATAAAAATAATATAAGGAAGTGAGATAATTATGAAAATAGGATTTATTGGTGCTGGAAATATGGGTGAAGCTTATATAAGTGCTTTATATAAAGAAAAAGAAATTTTATTTTATGAATTAAATAATGATAGAAGAGAATATATAAAATCAAAGTATAATGTGGAATCAGCAAATACTATTTCAGATTTAATATTGGGTGTTGATATAATTTTCTTAGCAGTAAAGCCACAAGTTATGAAATATGTATTAGAAGAATTAGCAGAATTAAAGCTTGATAATAAAATTATAATTTCTATTGCAGCAGGAATAAATTTGAATTTTTATGAAAAATATCTTGGAAAAAATAAAAAAATAGTTAGAGTAATGCCAAATACTCCAGCATTAATAAGAAAAGGGATGTCAGGGGTAGTATTTAATGAAAATTTCAGCGAAAAATCTGAAAAAAATGAGATATTAGAACTATTGTCTGCAACGGGAGAAACTATAGAAATAGATGAAAAAGGATTAGATATATTAACTGCAATATCAGGAAGTGGGCCAGCATATGTTTTTGTATTGATAAATAGTTTAGCAGATGGTGGAGTTAAATTAGGACTTTCAAAAGAGGTGGCTTTAAAATTAGCTGTTGAAACATTTATTGGTTCAGCGGAGCTCATAAAACAAACAGGGAAGCATCCTGAGCAGTTAAAAGATATGGTAACTTCACCAGGTGGAACTACTGCAGCAGCACTTTTTGATATGGAGAAAAATGGAATTAGATATACAATGGAATCAGCTGTGGAGGCTTGTTATTTGAAAGTTAAGGAATTAGCTGGAAATAAATAAAATAAAAGAGATAAAAAGATTTTTTTAACCACAGGATTAAAACGGATAAAAGAGAACAGGGAGGATTAAAAGATGATTGTACTTATAATTAATTTAGCAGTTAGAGTAATAGAAGCGTTAATATTTATTAGGATAATATTGTCTTGGATTATGCCACGTGGTGGACAAAACAGTGATTTTGGAAGGTTTATTAATGATTTGACAGAACCATTACTTGCTCCTTTTAGAGTGGTTTTGCCACTAGGAAATATGGGAGGATTAGATTTATCACCAATTATATTGTTGTTTATTTTAGATATTGTTAGAAACTTTGTAGTGAGAATGCTTTAGAAATGGATTAAAAAAATAGGAGATAAAAATGTTTGAAGAAAAAGATGGGAAAATATATATAAATCTATATGTGCAGCCTAAAAGTCAAAAAAATGAGATAATTGGAGAATATAATGGTAGATTAAAAATAAAAATAAGAGGTCTGCCAGCTGACGGAGAAGCCAATAAAAATATAGTTAATTTTTTCTCTAAATATTTAAAGACTGCTAAAAAAAATATAGAAATCGTATCAGGAAGTACAGGAAGAAATAAAAAAATAGCAATATTAGGACTTAACTTGGACGAAATTAAAAATAAGATTTTATAGTTTAAAAGTAGGAGGGAAAATGAAATTAAAAGAGATAATGGAATTAATTGATGCGGAAATTATAGTTGGAGAGGAATATATAAAAGAGATGGATATAAAACATGTTGGTGCAGCTGATTTAATGAGTGAGGTTTTAGCATTTGCCAAAGAAGATTCGTTATTGCTAACAGGGCTAACAACACCTCAAATTATAAGAACAGCTCAAATGATGGATTTAGCAGTAATTGTTTTAGTAAGAGGGAAAATACCTCAACAAGATACTATAAATTTAGCGAAAGAGGTAGGAATACCAGTTCTTACTACAAAAGAACTTTTATATACTGCATGTGGTAAATTATATAACGAAAAACTTGAAAGTTGTTAAAATTTTTATCATAACAACATATTTTTAAATTATTAAGGAACGGCTTAAAAACAACCTTTTTATTTTGTTTTAAAATACGCAACGGTTCAAGCGTTTTTATAACAAAATATATAAAATTATTTTTAAACATTCTTCAAGCGTTTTTATAACAAAAAATGAGAAACTTATTTTTTAAACGTTCTTAAATGGGGGATGTTAGTTTTAAGCCATTCACAACTGGAGGTTAAAATGGATGTAAAAAATATGGATATTTTGCAGAAATATAAAGATTTTTTTAAAGATTTAACTGCAAAAAATGTAATGAATAGTATGCTAATAGTACTAAAAGAAGAAAATACATTTAAAGAAGCTCAAGAGATAATGAAGAATAAAAAAATATCTGGGATACCAATTGTAGATGATAATTACCAAGTTATAAATATTATAACAATGGAAGATATAATAAATGCACTTTCTAACAATCAAATTGATATGAAAATATCAGTTAAACAAAGGAAAAAAGTTGTGGCTTTAAAAATGGAGGATGATTTTGAAAAAATAGTAGAATTTTTAAGTACTTATGGATTTGGAAGATATCCTGTAGTTTCAGAAAACAATACTTTAATTGGAATAATAACAAAACAAGACCTGTTATTTTCAGTAGTTAGTAAATTGTCAGTATTATATTTGCATGATGAAAGAAGAAAAGAGATATTGGATTCTCCACTTTCTGTTTTTGTTAAAAATAATATTAATAAAAATGAACCTCAATTTTGCTATTCTATAAATAATAGTAATGTTAATAACGCAGGAGAAGGTTCAGCATTATTAAAAAATTTCTTAAAAGAAAAAGGGATAGAGACTAAATTAATAAGAAAAATAAGTATATCAACATATGAAGCAGAAGTGAATGTGGTTATTCATGGTGGCGGAATAGGAAAAATAGTTGCTGAAATTACTGATGAAAGTATAGTGGTATTTGTAGAAGATATTGGTCCTGGAATAGAAAGTATAGAAAAGGCTATGACAGCTGGATTTTCAACTGCTCCTGAATATATAAGGGCACTTGGATTTGGTGCTGGAATGGGAATACCGAATATAAAAAGATTTGCTGACAAATTAATAATCACTTCTGAAAAAGGGAATGGAGTAAAAATGGAAATGATATTTTGGAGGGAGAAATTATGATGAAATTGGGGAATAGATATGAATTTCATACGCATACTTTATTAAGTGATGGAGAACTTTTAATTAGTGAACATGTAAGAAGAGCCGAAAATTTAGGTTATGAGGTTATTTCAATAACAGACCATGCAGATGTTACAAATATAGATGAAATTTTGTCAAAAATAGGTGAATTTATAAAATCAGAAGGACAATATTATAAAATAAAAGTTTTGCCAGGAGTGGAATTAACTCATGTACCACCTCAAATGATAAATGAATTAGCAGAATATTCAAAAGCAAAAGGTGCAAAAATTGTTGTAGTCCATGGAGAAACAATTGTAGAACCAGTAGCTTTAAAAACAAATTTATATGCTGTTAAATCAAAATATGTAGATATATTGGCACATCCTGGATTGATTACAGAAGAAGAAGTAAAATTAGCTGTAGAAAACAATGTATATTTAGAACTGTCAGCAAGAAAAGGACATTCTTTAACTAATGGACATGTCGCAAAATTGGCTAGCAAATTTGGAGCAAATATGTTAGTTGATACTGATGCACATTCGCCAGATGATTTTATATCACAAGAATTTGCATATAAAGTGGCACTTGCTAGTGGATTAAATAGTGAGCAGGCATATAAAGTAGTATCATTAAATCCTTTGAATTTTATAAAGAAAATTTTAGATTTATAATAAGGGACTTTAAAAAAATTAATGAGTCATTTGTTTGAAAAATATGAACGAATCTACAGATTTTCTCAAACAATTTTGACGAATTTATTTTTTATTGTACCTAACAAAAAGAATAGCAATTTTTAGCTATTCTTTTTTTATAATTATGGTAAAATATAGATAAGGGTCGTAAAAATAAAAAAGAGAGTGAATTTTATGATTAATATAAATTTAGATAAAAAATTAATTAATATGTTTAATGAAATAATAAAAAATGGTGGGAAGCCTTATATTTGTGGCGGATATATAAGAGATTATATATTAAATATTAAAAATAAGGATATTGATATTGAGGTTTTTAATGTAGAATTTCAAAAGTTATATGATATATTAAATAAATTTGGAAAAGCTAGAATCGTTGGAGAAAGTTATAAAATAATTTTAATTGGAGATTATGAATTTTCTGTTCCAAAAGAAAATTTAGATATAAAATCAGCAGGAAGAAGAAGAGATTTTACAATGAATTCTATATATTATGATTTTGAAAGTAAAAAAATAATAGATTTTTTTAATGGAATAGAAGATATAAAAAATGGTATAATTAGATTAGTTGATGATAAAAATATAGATGATGACCCTTTAAGGATTTTAAGGATAGCACAATTTTTAGCGAGATTAAATTTTAAAGTAGATGAAAAAACAGAAAAGATAGCAATAAAAAATAGAGAAAAAATTTTAAACATAGCAAAAGAAAGAATATTTATAGAATTTGAAAAAATATTGTTGAAGGCAAAAAAACCTTCGTTAGCATTTCAATGGATGAAAAAAATTGGATTATTAAAGTTATTATTTCCTGAATTGGATAGATTAAGCGAAATCGAACAAGGAGACAAATTTCATCCTGAAGGGGATGCATTCACACATACAATGTTAACATTAGATGTGTTAGAAATTAATGAAAGGAATATAGAGGTTATGTTGGCTATATTATTTCACGACATAGGAAAGGCAATTGTAAAAACTAATAAAATAGGGAATCATATTACATTTTATAGACATGAAATAGAAGGAGCTAAATTATCAAAAAAAAGTATAAAAAAAATGACTAGTTCTAAAGAGTTAGCTAAAAATGTTTTTAGTTTAATAAAATATCATATGGTACCATTTAATTTTTCAAAATCAATAAATAGAAAAACTATAAAAAAATTATCAGTAAAAGTTGATTTTTTAAATTTGATGTTACTGCATAAAGCAGATTATTTAGGGAGAAAGAATATAGATGAAAATATTTTATACGTTAAGGAATCAATTGAAATATACGAAAATATAAAAGAAGAGACAAAACCTATAATTAAAGGGAAGGACGTTATAAAACTAGGTATAAAACCTGGTCCTGAAATAGGTAAAATATTAAAATTAATATATATAGCTCAATTAGAAGAAAAGTTTTCAGATTATGAAAGTGGGATTAAATATTTGGAAAACTATATTTCAAAATGGAATAAAAATATAAATAAGGAGATGTAAAAATGGCAACATATACAAAAAAGATAAAAGTAGGAGATATATTTATAGGTGGGACAGAAAATGTAATAATTCAATCAATGACAAATACAGACACAAGAGATATAGAGGCAACTGTAAATCAAATTTTAGAACTTGAAGAAGCAGGTTGTGAATTAGTGAGAGTTACAGTTCAAGATATAGAAGCAGGAAATGCTATAAAAGAGATAAAGAAAAAAATTAATATTCCTCTTATAGCAGATATACATTTTGACTATAGATTAGCAATATTAGCAATAGAAAATGGGATAGATAAGTTAAGAATAAATCCAGGGAACATTGGAGAAGATTGGAAAGTAGAAAAAGTTGTAGAAAAAGCAAAAGAAAAAAATATTCCAATTAGAATAGGTGTAAATGGTGGTTCATTAGAAAAACATATATTAGAAAAATTTGGACATCCTACAGCTGAAGCTATGGTGGAAAGTGCAATGTATCATATAAAATTATTAGAAAAATTTAATTTTAAAGATATATTAATTTCGTTAAAATCAAGTGATGTAAGAGTGATGAATAAAGCATATAGAATGATAAAAGAAAAAGTTGATTATCCACTTCATCTTGGAGTAACAGAAGCTGGGACTTTCTTTCAAGGAACTGTAAAATCAGCAATTGGAATAGGAAGTTTATTATTAGATAATATTGGTGATACAATGAGAGTATCATTAACAGAAAATCCTGTTGAAGAGATAAAAGTGGCAAAAGAGATTCTAAAAGTTTTAGGTATAAGGAAAAATGGAATAGAGATAATATCTTGTCCAACTTGTGGAAGAACAGAAATTGATTTAATTGGACTTGCAAAAAAAGTGGAAAAAGAGTTTAGTAATATAGAAAAGCCATTAAAAATTGCTGTAATGGGGTGTATTGTAAATGGTCCTGGGGAAGCCAAAGAAGCAGATTTTGGAGTAGCAGGAGGAAAAGGTGTGGGAATAATATTTAAAAAAGGGGAAATAGTTAAAAAAGTAAAAGAGGCGGATATACTTAAAGAGCTAAGGGAAATTGTGAATAGGGGATGATATGAATGAAAAGTAGTAAATTAAAAATGATATATGCTTTAATAACTATTTTATTTATATTTATAATTGTTGAATTAAATATAAATAGCGGGATTGAAGATATAAAAAACAATAAAAAGATTTTAAAAAATATAAATTCTGAATTAAATGAAAGATATTTTATGAAAATAGAAAGATTATTAGATAAATTATCTAATAATAAAAATATATTTAATAAAAATGTAGGAGAAAATATTTTTGAAATTTTAAAAGAAAATTTAGATTTAGGTATAATTTATATATTGGATAAAGATGGAAACGTTTTTATATCTACAACAAAAGGGATGTACGGAAAAAATTATAAGTTTAGAGATTATTATAAAAAAATAATATTGGATGGGAAAGATAAATATATTGATTATGCAGTAGGAAATGTTACAAAAAAAAGAGGAATGTACTTTAGCAAATTAATAGTTAATAATAAAGATAAATTCGTATTAGTAATAAAATTAAATTTGAAAAAAGTTGATAGTTTTTTAAAAAAATATAAAGAAAATATAAATTTAATATTAAGTGATGGAGTAATAATAGCTTCAAATCGAGAAGAAAATATATTAAAAACAACTGGAAAAAATATGAAAAAAGATTATAAAAAATATAATGGAATAAATATTATAAGTATAAAAAATAAATTAGATAAAAAATATAATATGATACTATATAAAAATCATACCAATGATAAAATAGTAATGTTTGAAGAAAAAAATATAATAAATTTAAAAGAAAAAGACTATAAAATTATATTGATAATTTTCATTATAATGTTTTTATTTATTATAATTATATATTTTATTTTAAAGAAACTTAATGAAATAGAGGAAATAAAAGAAAATTTAAAAAAATATCTTTGGGTAATAGAGCAAAATCCTCTTTCTATTATTTTAACAGATAAAGAGTTTAATATCGAGTATGTAAATGTTGAGTATCTAAAAAGATATAAGATATATAAACCTATAGTTGGAGAAAAATTTGAATTAAAAGAGGATTGGAATGAGATACATAAATTTTTAAAAAGTGATAATGTTTGGCAAGATGAAAGAAGAAATACTAAAAATGGAAATTGGGAAAAATTAATAATGTCAACATTAAGAGATGAAAATGGTGAAATAGTAAATCATGTAATAACAGAAGAGGATATAACAGAAAGAAAATTATTAGAAGAGAAATTAAAAAAATTAGCAACAATAGATGAAATGACAAAAACATATAATAGAAGAGCAGGTTTGGAAATTTTAGATAGAAAGATATTAATGGCAAATAGAGAACATATAGGAATATCTGTGATATATGTAGATGTTGATAATTTGAAATCAACAAATGATATATATAGTCATAAAGAGGGTGATAATCTTATATTAACAGTAGTAAAAATAATGAAAGAAAGCATAAGAGAAGAGGATATAATAACTAGATTAGGTGGAGATGAATTTTTAATTGTTTTAATAGATTGTAAATTAGAAGATATAAATTTAGTATTAAATAGAATGGAAGAAAAAAGAAAAATATATAATAATAATTCAAATAAAGAATATGAAATTTCTTTTAGTTGTGGAACTGCTAATTATAATAAAAAAAGACATAAAAATAGTATGAAATTAATTAATGAAGCTGATAGTAAAATGTATATTGAAAAATCAAAACATAAAAATTGCGAGGAGTGAAAAGATGAATTTTAAATATTTTCCAAAATTAAACGGATTAAATAAAATAACAATGGAAACAACAGCTTTAAAACTTATGGAAGAAGCTGGAGAATTGTCACAAGCTATTTCTAAATTTAGAGGATTAAATGGAGAAAAAGTTAATATGACAGAAGAAGAGGTATTGGAAAAAATAACAGGAGAACTTTTGGATGTAATGCAAGTGTGTGCAACAATGACATATGTTATAGAGGAAAAATATGATATTAACTTAGATGATGCTTTAGTAAAACATTTGAAAAAACTAAAAGATAGAGGTTATGTAAAATAGTTTTTGGAGTATGATTATATATTATAATAGGGAGGTAACTGTGAGTAAAGTAGCTTTGATGAAATGTGATGATTATAAATTTGATAATTTATATAAAGTTATAAAAGAAGGATTAGAATTAACAGGAGGAATCAAATTTGTTAAAGATAAAAAAGTTTTATTAAAACCTAATTTACTTTCACCTGAAAAGCCAGAAAAAGCAGTTACCACTCATCCAGAAGTTGTAAGAGCTGTGATAAGAATATTACATGAAGCTGGAGCGAAAGTTTATGTTGGAGATAGTCCAGGAACAGGAACTCAGGAGATAATTTATAATGTAACTGGTATGAAAAAAGTTATTGAAGAAGAAGGCGCAGAATTTGCTGATTTTAAAAATAAAGTTGAAGTATTAGTAGATGGAAAAGTAGTGAAAAAATTTATATTTGCTAAAGCAGTAAAAGATGTAGATTATATATTTTCATTGCCCAAATTAAAAACTCATGCAATGACATATTATACAGGTGTTATAAAAAATTTATTTGGGACAGTACCAGGCATATTAAAACCTAAATTTCATTATACTTTTTCAGAAAAAGATAAATTTTCTGAAATGTTAATAGATTTAAATATTGCATTAAAACCAATTTATGGTATAATGGATGCAGTAGTTGGAATGGAAGGGAATGGTCCTAGAAATGGAGACCCTAAAAAAATAGGAGCTATTTTAATATCAAAAGATTTTATAGCCTTGGATGCGACAGCTTGTAGATTGGTAAATATATCGCCGTATGATGTAATGCCAATAGTAAAAGGATTTGAAAGAGGATTAGGAGAAATAGATAAAGATAAAATAGAGATATTAGGAGAAAAAATAGAAAAATTAGAAGTAAAAGATTTTAAAAAAGTAAAAAAAGAGCTTAAAGTTGGAATGCTTATACCTGTTCCAAATTTTATAAACAAATTTATAAAAAATATATTGGTGCCAAAGCCATATTTTGATGAGAAAAAATGTATTTTATGTGGTGAATGTGTAAAAGTATGTCCACCAACTCCAAAAGCTTTAAAAATAGAAGATGGAAAAGTAAAAATCAATAGAGAAAGATGTATAAGATGTTTTTGTTGTCAAGAGATGTGTCCTGTAAATGCAATAGAGCCTAGAAGAATAACAGGGAATAAAAATACATTTAAATAATTTTTTAAAGGTTTATTATGATAAAAAAATATTAAGGAATGGCTTAAAAATAACCTTCCGATTTTGTTTTAAAACACGCAATGGTTTAGGAACGCTTTAAAAACAACCTTATCCTTTTGTTTTAAAATACGCAACGATTCAAGCGTTTTTATAACAAAATATATAAAATTATTTTTAAACATTCTTTAAGCGTTTTTATAACAAAAAATGAGAAACTTATTTTTTAAACGTTCTTAAAAGAGATGAGGTATAAAATGCATTCTGAATTTGCGTATATTTATGATGAGGTTATGGAAATAGCGAACTATAACGAATGGTATGATTTTTTAAAATTAATGTTAAAAGACATAAATTTTAATGGAACAGATATAATGGATTTGGGTTGTGGAACAGGAGAGATATTGATAAGGTTATATAAAGATGGGTATAAAGTATTAGGGGTTGATATATCTTCAGATATGTTATCAGTGGCACAAGATAAAATGGTAGAAGATGGCATTAGTATACCTTTAGTAAATATGGATATGAGAGAACTAAGATTACCTGTTGAAGTAGATTTGGTAGTCTCATTTTTTGATACAATAAATTATCTAACTTCAGAAAATGAGTTGGAAACAACTTTGGAAAATATATATAAACATTTGCCTAAAAATGGATTTTTTATATTTGATATTGTAACAAGAAAATTAATAGATGATATGTTTGAAAATAATATATTTTTGGATGAAAGAGAAGAAATAACAATTATTTGGAGACATTTTTATAATGAAGAGGAAGGATTAGATGATTTTCATACAGTTTATTTTGTGGAATTTGAAAAAAATTATTATAAAAAAATAGAAGAATTTCATCAAAAAAAGATTTTTGAAATAGGAGTTGTGGAAAAAATAGCAGAAAAAGTTGGATTTAAAATTGCCAAAAAATATGAAAATATAGAATTAGCTGGGGAAAGAATATTTTTTGTACTAGAGAAAGTTTAGGAAAACGGGAGGAAAATTTGAAAAAGATTGCTAGAATTAGTTACATAAATTTTTTATTAATTGGATTAACTTTTAATTTATTAGGAGTAAGTTTAATTTATATTGCAAAACATTTTAGTGTTGATACAGCAATAATAGGGTATCAATTTGGATTTTTTACTATTGGAAGTACTAGTGGAATATTTTTTACTAATTTTTTATTAAAAAAAATGGATATGAAAAAAATCTATATATTTGATTATGTTTTGTTAATTATAGGTATTTTAATTATAGGAAATACATTAAGTTTAGATGTTTTTAGAATTGGATTAATTATATATGGATTAGGTCTTGGAGGGCTTGTATCTAGTTCTAATTTTTTAATAATAGCTGGATTTAAAGAAAATAGAGCATCTATTTTAACAATGGCTAATTTTTTTTATAGCTTTGGAGCAATATTATCTCCATTAATAGCTGGATACATTTTAAAAATAAATATTAATTGGGTATGGATATATAGAGGAACAATTTTATTGATTATTATATTATTTTATTTAGTGATAAAATCTGATTTTAAATTTTTAAAAGATAGTAATGAAGATAAGAGTGAAAATGAAGAAAAAGAAAAATGGGGAATAACAATTTATTTAGTAGCTTTTGCAATATTTTGCTATGTTTTAGCAGAAATGGTTTTTTCATATTGGATAGTAACATATTTAAAAATGGATACAGGATTTAAAATAGAGATAGCAAGTTTTGGATTATCTTTATTTTGGATATTTATGGCAATTGGAAGATTTTTTTCAAGTTATATAGTAAAGAAAATGAAAATAGAAAGTTATATTATTTTGTCAGCTGGAATAGGATTTTTAGGATATATACTAATATCACAATTTAATTCTATAATTTTAATTTATGTTTTAATTGCTATTACAGGATTAGGATTTTCTGGAGTATACGCAGCTGTTTTAGATTTTGGAACAAAACAATTAAGAAATACTTCTGCAAATTTAATGACATTTATAATAGTATCAGGTTCCTTTGGTGGAATTATGTCATCTCCTATTTCAAGTTTTCTTAAAGAAAGAGTTTCTATAAAATATTCATTTTTTTCAGGTGCAATTGCAATTTTATTAGTACTTGTATTAATAGTAATTGCAGAAATTTTACAAAAAAGAAGGGGAAGAAATGAGAGATGATTTTAATGCAAATATTGCAGGATATAGACGAAAAGGAAAAAAAATATTTATTCAAATAGATGCATTACCATATGAAATGTTATTAAGAGCTATAGATAGAGGATATACCCCTTTTTTGAAAAAATTAATAAATAAAAAAGGGTATACAGTGAATAAAATATTTTCAGAATTGCCAAGTAATACTCCAGCAGCTGAAATGAAAATAATGTATGGTATAAAAAATTGGATAAAAGGTTTTAGATGGTATAATAAAAAAGAGAAGAGACATTACAATTTTAAAAATCCTTTGACAGCAAATTATTTTGAAGAAAAAGCTGAAAAATTCACAGAAAAACCTATTTTAAAAAATGGGGCTAGTTACATTACATTTTATTCTGCAGGAGCGAAAAGGACAATACTTACATTTAGCAGAGGTTTAAAAATAGATGTAAACAAATCAATTACAAATAATAAAATTTGGCAATTTATACTTATAAATACAGATTTTTTAATAAAAGTAACAATTGATGTAGTTGAAGAACTATTAAAAGAAGGATTAAAATTTATAAAATATATTTTAATAAAAAAAAGAAAGATAAGAGGTTTATTATTTCCTTATGTTAGAATAGTTAATAATGTATTATTTAGACATATTGCTACAATGGGCTCTATTTTAGAAATGAATGAAGGTGTAGAAAGAATATATTTAGTGTATAATGGATATGATGAAGTGGCTCATCAACTTGGAGCAGATGCAACAGAATCTTTAAAAACATTAAAGAAAATAGACAAATCTATAATGAATATTTATAAAACAGCTACAAAAAAAGGATATGAACTGTATATTTTTTCAGACCATGGTCAAACTAATAGTATACCTTTTGAAGAATATTATGGAATATTATTAACAAATTATATAAAGCAAGAAATTTCCAAAGATATAGGAATTTCTGAATATAGTTCTGATAATGAAAATAGAAAAGAATTACATTTATATTTTTTAGATAAAATTTTTAAAACTGTTTCAGAGCTAAATCATAAAATTATAAATAAAATCATAAAAAAGTTTTTAAAAAAAACGAATGAAAACATAAAAAATGAAAATGAAATTATAGAAAATGATATTATAGTTACAAATTCAGGGCCTCTATCTCACATATATTTTTTAGAAGAAGAGAATAGGATGTTAAAAGATGAAATTATAGAATATTTTCCTGAAATAATAGACAAGATTTTTTTACATAATGGGATTGAATTTGGAGTAGTTAAAACTAAATATGGATTTGAGATAAAAGGTAGAAAAGGAAAAATAGAGTTAAACAATGAGTTTGAAATTGTAAATGAAACAGGGAATCTGTTTAAAAATATATTAAGAAATATAAAAAAAGAGACTATAATATCTAGTTTAAAGGAAATTAGTTGTGGTGAAAATGTAGGAGATTTAATAATTTTTGGAGCTTTATTAAAAAATAATTTAATTATAAATTTTGAAAATCAATATGGCGGACACGGTGGAATTGGTGGAATGCAAAATTTTCCTTTTTTAATAGCTAATAAGGAGTTAGAAAAAGATAAAAAATCGATTTCAAATTTATATGAAATTTTCAAATAAAAACTATAAAGGAACGGCTTAAAAATAACCTTCCGATTTTGTTATAAAATACGCAATGGTTTAAGCGTTTTTATAACAAAAAATGAGAAACTTATTTTTTAAACGTTCCAAAGGGAGAATTTAAATGAGAAGGTTAATATTATCGGTACTGTTTTTTGACAAATTTTTAAAATTTTGGGGACCTGGGATACATTTACATCTTGGGAATAAACTTTTAAATTCAGATAAAGATTTTGAGGGAAAAGATATAATAAAAAATTACAAAAAAGAGTTTTTATATGGGAATATTGCACCAGATATTACGTTAGGAAAAAAATATATAAAAGATTTGGAAAAACATTCACATAGTTGGAATGTGGGGTTTGAAATACTAAATAAAGCTAACAGTGATAAAAATAAAGCTCTTGCCTATGGATATTTATCTCATTTAGCATCAGATATTATTGCACATAATTTTTTTATTCCAAAAAATTTACTAGTTTCAAAAGGAATGAGAAGCTTTTCTCATATGATACTTGAGATAAAATCAGATATGATGTTATATAAGGATACTTATGAACTTGTTTATAAAATGTCAAAAGTTAATTTAAAAGATGAAGACCTATTTTTGAAATCTGTTATTTCAGAATCTTTTTTACCATTTAAAGCAAATAGAAAAATATTTGAATATTCATTAAAAGCAATGAAAAGTAAATATATGTATTCAGGTATAAGAATTTTTACCAATTATGAAAATTGGATTCAAGAAAATAAAAAAATACTGGAAAAATACCATAAAATATCTTATAATCTAATAGAGAATATTTTAGAAAAAAAAGAAAGGTCTATTTTGTTGAAATATGACCCAAATGGCGAAAAAAATATAGGAATATTAAATGAATTAAAAAAAGAGTATAAATTATTTAAAATGAAAGATTATGAAACTAATATTTTTAACATACCTGAAGAATTAAGGGGGATTTAATATGGGAAAAAGAAGAAGTAGTATTTTAATAGATTTTTTATTGGGAGTTATTATATCAGTAGCTGTTTTAATTTCTATAATTACATTCTTCAATATAAAATCCACACAAAAAGCAGCTTTAAAATCAGCATCTCAATCAACTAGATATTTAACTTTAGCATTAGAAAACAATGCTAAAAAATCAATTTTATATGATGACACTACAGATTTTATAAATTCTATAAATTCAATATTAAAAACAGAAAAAGATAAAATATATGAAATAGATTTATATAAACTAAGCACAAAAGACAGTTTAAAAATATTATATTCAACTTCTAAAGATAAAACAGGGAAAACTTTAAAAAGTATTGGAGTAAAAGATACTTTAGAAAAAAGCAGTTTATTAGAGGGAGCAGGAGAACATGAAGGATTAAGAACATATGATTATATTTTAACTATAAAAAATAGAAATAAAGCAATAGGAGCGTTAAACATAAGTCTATCATTGGATTATTTGAATAAAGCAAGTGGAAATATGTTGAAAGTAGATATAATTTTAGCTATTATATCTATATTATTTATTGTGGCTATAACTTCTCTTATGTTATACAAAAGAATTTATAAACCTATAAATCAATTAATAAAAGAAGTTGGGAAAATAAGAGAGGGAGAAGTTACATATGAAGTAGATGTAAAAGTTAATAATGAACTTAAATCTCTTGCAGAAGAGATAAATGAAATGAAATCTTCTATTTGGGAAAATAATTTAGAAGATAGATTTGCAAATCCAATTACTGGATTGCCAGGATTGATTCATGCAATTGAAATAATAGAAGATAAAATAGATAACGATGAATTTTTTGCAGTGTTATCAATAAGTATAAAAAATGTAGAACCATATGTATTATATTATGGATTGGCAAATGGAGAAAATATTTTGAGATTTGCAACTCAATTAATAAAAGAACTCTTAATTGAGAAAAAAATAGATGGTTATTCATTGGCACAAATGAGAGAAAATCATTATATGTTAGTAACAAAACCTGAAGTTGTAGATGATATAGCACAAGAGTTATTAGAAAAATTTGATAATGAAGTTTTTTCTTTGTATAGAGAAGATGAAAATCAAGGATATATAAAATTTACAAATAAAAACGGAGATGAAATCCATTATTCAATGATGAGTGTAACGATGGTTTCTGTAAATAATAAAATAAGAGGCGAGATAAATACTTACAAAGATATTGAAGATAGAATATTAAAAGTAGAAAAATCATATTATGATACAAAAGAAGGAAGTGTATATATACCTTATGATGAATATTTGAAAACAGATAATGTTTCTACAAAAAAAGAAAATGAATTAGCAGAAGATATAACAGAAGAGCCTAAAGAAAAGACAGAAGAAGATTTAGAAACAGACGATTTATTAGAAGGGTTAGAAGATTTAGGAGGAGATTTTGAATGACAAGGCCTAGTTGGGATAAATATTTTATGGAAATAACAGAACTGGTAGCAAGTCGTTCAACTTGCTTAAGGAGAAAAGTAGGAGCAGTAATAATAAAAGATAAAAGAATATTAGCTACAGGATATAACGGAGCTCCTAGTGGATTAAATCATTGTTTAGATATTGGATGTTTGAGAGATAAATTAAATATACCCAGTGGAGAAAGGCAAGAACTTTGTAGAGGAATACATGCAGAACAAAATGCAATAGTACAAGCAGCAAAATTTGGAATAAGCTTAGATGGTGGGGAAATATATGTAACAAATCAACCTTGTATAACTTGTAGCAAACTTTTAATTAATTCAGGGATAAAAAAAATTGTATATAAAAATCCATATCCTGACGAATTGGCAATAGAATTATTGGAGGAAGCAAAAATAATATTAGAAAGATATGAAGATGAAAACAGATAGAGAGAACAGAAAATTGGAATCTAACTTTTTCTTGACATTAGAACTAATTAGGAGTATGATTAATTATGGATAAAGTATTAAAAAATGTAATAAAAAAGGCAGTTGTAGTAACATTAGTATTAATTATATATGGGTTAATAATTAAAGAACCTTCAATTTATTTTGGAATGGCAAGTGGTTGTATTATATCAATATTAAATTTTTATTTATTGATAAATGATACTAAAAAATATATTGCCATTTCAAATAAAGTTCAAAGAATTGCTTTTGCAGGATATTTAAAGAGATATGCTATTAGTGGAATTCTTTTATTTATAATGATAAAAATAGGAATTGATTATTTTTTTGGAGCAGTTTTAGGAATTTTATTAGTGAAATTTATAATTTTATTTACACAATTTTATAATATTGCAAAAGAAAGATTGAAAATGATTTTTAATAAGAGATAATATAGATTTAAAGTAAGTAATATAGAAAAAAGTTATTGGGAAAAAGTAAAAAAAGATATAGTTTAAGGAACGTTTAAAAAATAAGTTTCTTATATTTTGTTATTTTTAAGACGTTCCTAAGTATAAAAAAGAATTTAGATAGATCGCTTTCAAAGGGTTAGTCATAATTGGCAAGTTATTTTTAAGCCATTTTTTAATAGAAAAGTATAAATTTATTCAGAAAAGAAGTTACACTATTTTTTAAGTATGGAATTTTTCAGAAACAAAAGATTTAGAAAAATATTTATACTCTACGAAATGCAGCGTAACTTCTTTTTAATATAGATAACTAAAAATTAATGAAAGGAGGTAAATTCATGTTTAAATTTGTAGCACCACCCTTAGTTGAAGGACCACATGTAATGTTTGCCATTCATACTAGCGAACATTTTCCTTTTGCTATGAAATTAGCAGATGGAAGTTTCGGATTACCTGTAACTAATACAGTAACCACAACATGGTTTATTATTGTATTTCTTGCTGTATTATTTTGGTGGGGACTAAAAGATTTAAAACTCAAACCAACCAAGAAGCAGGTATTTTTTGAAATATTATTTTCGTTTTATGACAGCTTGGTAGAAAGTACTTTTGGAAAGAAGAGGAAGAAGAAGTATGTTTTGTATATATCTACATTAATAACTTTTTTATTAATAGCAAATACAATAACTTTTTTCCCAATACCAGGAATATCATTTGAGAATGGTGGAATATCAATTGCACCACTATTTAGAGGTCCAACAGCAGATATGAACACAACAGTTGGATTAGCTTTAATAACAACTATGACTTTCTTATTTGCTTCAATATCAACAAGAGGCTTCTTAGGGTATTTAAAGGGATTAGCAGAACCTAATATATTGATGTTTCCATTAAATGTAATAGGCGAATTTGCAAAACCAATTAATATTTCTATGAGACTTTTTGGAAATATGTTTGCAGGAATGGTGATACTTGGGTTACTTTATATGGTGGCTCCAGCAATAATTCCAGCACCATTACATTTGTATTTTGATCTTTTTTCAGGAGTGGTACAAAGTTATGTATTTACAATGCTAACAATGGTATACATAAGTTCAGCTTTAAAAGAAGAAGAAGCAGAAATTTAAAAATTTTAGAAAATCTGTAAATGAAACAAAAAAATTATAATCTTATGAGGAGGTAAAGAAAATGGTAGAAATTGGAAGTAATTTAGCAGTAACAATAGTATTAGCAGCATCAGCAATAGGAGCAGGTACAGCAATGATAGCAGGAGTTGGACCAGGGATAGGAGAAGGTTATGCAGCAGGTAAAGCAGTAGAATCTGTAGCAAGACAACCAGAAGCAAAAGGAGATATAATTAGTACAATGGTAATGGGGCAAGCAATATCAGAATCAACTGGAATTTATAGTTTGGTAATAGCTCTAATTCTTCTTTATGCTAATCCTATTTTAGGTTCTTTGACAAAATTATTAGCAAAATAAAAAAATTAAAGATAGTAAAAATCAAAGATAGAAATATGTGAAGCAGAGAGGAGGTTAGAAATGGGTGGTAATATGCCTGCGGTATCTTTAGATGTGAATATGCTTTTTCAAATGGGAAATTTTATCTTGTTACTTTATGTATTCGCAAGATTTATGTTTAAACCTATGTCAAAATTTTTAGAAGAAAGAAGACAACAAATTACAGATGATATAGAAACAGCAAAATCAAATAGAGAAAAAGCAATTGAAATGGAAAAAGAGATGGAAAAAGAGTTGAAAAGTGCTAAAATGAAATCTCAAGATATATTAAATGAAGCAATAAGAAAAACTGAGGATATAAAAGATGACATTTTGAAAGAAACACATGCTACAAGAGAAAAAATGTTAAAAGCAGCAGAAGCTGACATAGTGAAAATGAAAGAACAAGTAAAAAGAGAATTACGTGATGAAATGACGATAATTGCTATAAAACTTGCTGAAAAAATGATAGAAAAGAAAATGAGTGGAGATATTGAAAAGAACCTACTTGACCAATTTATAGAAGAGGTAGGCGATGCAGAATGATAGATAATATTATAGGGAAAAGATATGCAGAAGCTATTTATGAATTAGTAGAAAGCGAAAATTTATTAGCTGTATATGAAGATTTAGAAAATGTAGTTGAAATTTATACAACTAATAAAAATTTTAATGAATTGATGAATCATCCAAAATTAAATTCAGAAGAGAAGAAAAAGATATTACAAGATACTTTTTCTAATAAAATTAGTGAATTTAGTTTTGAGATGTTAAATTATTTATTAGATAAAGATAGATTTTCTTATTTGAAATCAATAGCAGATGAGTATTTGATTATATATAATGAAAGAAATAATCTAATGGAAGTAGAAGCAACTTTTGCAATTGAGCCAAGTGAAGAACAAAAGGCAAAATTGGAGAAAAATTTAGAAAAAACAACAGGGAAAAAAGTAAAAATAGATGTGAAAATAGACAAATCTATTATTGGTGGAGGAATATTAAGAATAGGAGACAGAATAATAGATGGTTCATTAAAAAGACAATTTGAAATGTTGAGAGCAAACTTATAAGCGGGAGGTGTAAAAGTTTTGAAGATAAAACCTGAGGAAATAAGCAGTATTATAAAAACGGAAATAGAAAATTATAAAAAAACATTAGATGTAAAAAATATAGGAACAGTTCTTCAAATAGGAGATGGTATTGCTAGAATATATGGTTTGAAAAATGCAATGGCAGGAGAACTACTTGAATTTCCTGGTGGAGTATATGGTATGACTCTTAACCTTGAGGAAAATAATGTAGGAGCGGTTCTACTTGGAGATTATAAAGGAATAAAAGAAGGAGATACAGTAAGATCTACAGGAAGAATAGTAGAAGTTCCTGTTGGAGAAGAACTTTTAGGAAGAGTTGTAGATCCATTAGGAAAACCAATAGATGGAAAAGGTGAAATAAAAGCTTCTAAATTTATGCCTGTGGAAAAGAAAGCACCAGGTATTGTAAAAAGAAAATCAGTTCATGAACCATTACAAACTGGAATAAAATCAATTGATGGAATGATTCCAATTGGAAAAGGGCAAAGAGAACTTATAATTGGAGATAGACAAACAGGAAAAACAGCTGTTGCAATTGATACAATATTAAATCAAAAAGGAAAAGAAGTTTATTGTATTTATGTAGCAATTGGTCAAAAAAGATCTACAGTTGCAAGACTTGTAAAAAAATTGGAAGATGAAGGAGCAATGGAATATACAACAGTTGTAGCTGCTACAGCTTCTGATCCAGCACCACTTCAATATCTTTCACCATATTCTGGTTGTACAATGGGTGAATATTTTATGGAAAATGGAAAACATGCTTTGATAATTTATGATGATTTATCAAAACATGCGGTAGCTTATAGAGAAATTTCATTATTATTAAGGAGACCACCAGGTCGAGAAGCTTATCCTGGAGATGTATTCTATTTACATTCAAGATTATTAGAAAGAGCATCAAAATTAAGAGATGAAGATGGAGCAGGATCATTAACAGCTCTTCCTATAATAGAAACTCAAGCAGGAGATGTATCAGCATATATTCCTACAAATGTTATTTCTATTACAGATGGACAAATTTATTTGGAATCAGATCTATTTAATGCTGGATTTAGACCTGCTATTAATGCTGGTATATCAGTATCAAGGGTTGGAGGAGCAGCACAAATAAAAGCAATGAAACAAGTTGCTTCAAAAGTAAAAATAGAACTTGCTCAATATAATGAATTGGCAGCATTTGCACAATTTGGTTCTGACTTAGATAAAGCTACAAAAGCTCAATTAGAAAGAGGAGCAAGAATTATGGAAGTTCTAAAACAAGAACAATATAGTCCTTATCCTGTAGAAGAGCAAGTAGTATCTTTTTATGGTGTTACAAATGGATATTTTGATGATGTTAAATTAAAAAATGTTAAAAGATTTGAAAAAGAATTATTAGAATCTTTAAAATTAAATAAAAAAGATCTTATGGATGAGATAAATGCTAAACAAAAAGTTGATGATGAGTTATCAGAAAAATTAAGTAGTGCTATAAAAGAATTTAAAGATGGATTTGACAATGAATAAAAGAGGTGAGATAGATGGCCGTTAATATCCGAGAAATAAAGCAAAGGATAAAAAGTGTAAAAAATACACATCAAATAACAAAAGCCATGGAAATGGTTTCATCTGCTAAATTTAAAAAATACAATAAATTTGTATTAGATTCTAGACCATATTCAGAGAATCTTGAGAATATTCTAGCACATATTGCAGCAGGTGTAGAAAATGAACATCATCCACTTTTTGATGGAAAAAAAGAAGTTAAAAAAATAGGAATTATAGCAATTGCTTCTGATAGAGGTCTTTGTGGAAGTTATAATCACTCAATTACAAAAGAGCTTGAAAAATTTATAAAAGAAAATCCTGATAAAGAAGTATCAGTGATTTCTGTAGGAAGAAAAGTAAGAGATTTTTGTAAAAAGAAAGATTATGATATGAAGGCTGAATATATTCAAATTGTTCCTGAAATAATGTTTACTAAAGCAAAAGAGATAAGTGAAAACATAGTAGATTTCTTTTATGAAGATATTTTTGATGAAGTTTATTTATTATACACAAAATTTTATTCAGTTGTAAATTATCAAGTTAAATTAAATAAAATTTTGCCTATAGAAAAGGTTGAGACAAAAGAAAATATTAGTTATATTTTTGAACCTTCAGAAGAGGCTATATTAGATACTTTACTTCCAAAATATTTAAATATTAATTTATATCAATCATTATTAGAATCAACAGCAAGTGAACATGCTTCTAGAATGAGAGCAATGAAAAGTGCATCTGATAATGCAGAAGATATGACAGGAAAATTAACTTTATCATTTAACAGAGCAAGGCAAGCTAATATTACTCAAGAAATATCAGAAATAGTATCTGGAGTAGAAGCATTAAAATAGAAAAAATAAAAAGAGGAATAATTATAGAAAAATAGTAAAAATTAGCAAGAAGGAGGGAAGAGCGTGGAAAATAAAGGTACGGTTATACAGATTATAGGACCGGTAATGGATGTTAAGTTCGATGAAAAATTACCAAATATCTATAATGCTTTAACAATAAAAGATGAAACAAAAGGGATAGATCTAACAATGGAAGTTCAACAACATCTTGGAAATAATGTAGTAAGAGCTGTTGCAATGGATTCTACAGATGGACTTGTAAGAGGAACAGAAGTTATAGATACTGGAGCTCCAATTAGTGTGCCAGTTGGGAAGTCAACTCTTGGAAGAATTATGAATGTATTAGGTAAACCTGTGGATGAAATGGGTTCTATTGAATCAGAAGAATATAACCCAATACATAGAGAAGCTCCAAGTTTTGAAGAACAAGGGACAGAAACAGAAATATTGGAAACAGGAATAAAAGTAGTTGATCTTTTAGCGCCATACTCTAAAGGAGGAAAAGTTGGACTTTTCGGAGGTGCTGGAGTTGGTAAAACAGTACTAATAATGGAACTTATAAATAATATAGCAAAAGAACATGGAGGACTTTCAGTATTTGCTGGAGTTGGAGAAAGAACAAGAGAAGGAAATGATTTATGGAATGAAATGAAAGAATCAGGAGTAATCAGTAAAACGGCCTTAGTTTATGGGCAAATGAATGAGCCACCTGGTGCAAGACAAAGAGTAGCATTATCAGCTCTTACAATGGCAGAATATTTTAGAGATAAAGAGGGACAAGATGTGTTACTGTTTATAGATAATATATTTAGATTTACACAAGCTGGTTCTGAAGTATCGGCACTGCTTGGAAGAATGCCTTCAGCTGTTGGTTATCAACCAAACTTAGCAACTGAAATGGGAACTCTTCAAGAGAGAATTACATCTACAAAAACTGGTTCGATTACATCAGTGCAAGCAATATATGTACCAGCGGATGATTTAACTGATCCGGCTCCTGCTACAACTTTTGCACATTTGGATGCAACAACAGTATTATCAAGACAAATATCTTCACTAGGAATATATCCTGCGGTTGATCCATTGGATTCAACTTCAAGAATACTTGAGCCACAAGTAGTAGGGCATGAACATTATGCTACAGCTCAAGAAGTGAAACAAGTATTGCAAAGATATAAAGAACTACAAGATATAATAGCAATATTGGGTATGGATGAATTATCAGATGAAGATAAAATAACAGTAAATAGAGCAAGAAAAATACAAAGATTTATGTCACAACCATTCTTTGTTGCAGAACAATTTACAGGAATGAATGGTAAATATGTGCCATTAAAAGAAACAATAAGAGGATTTAAAGAAATATTAGAAGGAAAACATGATGAATTACCAGAACAAGCATTTCTTTATGTTGGTACAATAGACGAGGCGGTGGCTAAGGCAAGGGATCTAATGAAAGGGGCTGAATAAGAATGGCAACTTTTAAACTTGAGATAATAACTCCTCAAAAAGTGATTTACAGTAATGATGTAGATATGCTTATTACTAGAACAACAGAAGGGGATATGGGAATATTAGCAAATCATGCTCCTTTAGTTACAGAATTAGCAATTGGTGAAATGAAAATAAAAATCGGAAAAGATGAAGAGAAATATTTCGTTTCAAGTGGATTTTTAGAAGTATCAAAAGAAAAAGTATTGATTTTAGCAGATAAAGCAATGAAAGCTGATGAAATTGATATAGAAAAAGCTAAAAAAGAAAAAGAAGTTCTTGAAGCTAAATTGAAAAAACTTAATGAAGATAGAGATATAGCTGCAACAGAACATTCTTTAAAAGAAGCACTTACTAAAATAAAAATAGGTGAAACGCTTTAGAATTAATTATAGTCAGGTGATGGAAATTTTCCATCACCTGTTTTGTAATGTATTGGATAAATAAAATATAAAAAAAGAATTATAATTTTGTGTATTATGTATTTAAATTTAATAGAAACAGTTGAATTTTTAGACTTTGAAGAATTTTAAAAATGTATTGAAAGTGATTTTAGAAGTGTAAAAATAAATTTGGTAGAGGTGATAAAATGATAGTCGGATTAACAGGCGGAGTAGCAACAGGGAAAAGCGAAGTGTCAAAAATGTTTAATAGATATGGAGCAATTATTATTGATGCGGACAAAATATCAAGAGATGTTGTAAATAAAAAAGAGGTATTAAGCAATATAACAGAATATTTTGGAAAAGATATTATGAAAAAAGGAAAATTAGATAGAAAAAAATTAGGAAAAATAGTATTTTCAGATGAGGAAAAAAAGAAAAAATTAAATGAGATAACACACCCTTTAATAATAGAAGAATTGAAAAAATATATTGACAAATATAAAGAAAGTAAGGAGCTAATAATTTTTGACATTCCATTATTATTTGAAGTTAATTTTGAAAAATATTTGAATAAAGTTATAGTTGTATATTGTGGATTTGAAATTGAGTTAAATAGATTAATGAAAAGGGAAAATATAAATTATTCTGAAGCAGTAAATATTATAAAATCACAAATGGATCTAAAAGAAAAACTTGAAAAAGGAGATATATTAATAGAGAACAGTGGAACAATAGAAGAGTTAGAAGAAAAAGTATTTAGGTTATATAGTAAATTAAAACGAGACTAAATATTTAGTCTCGTTTTAATTTTAATTTAGTTTTGAGTTTTTACAATAAACTTAATAGCAGTTCTTTTTTCTTCGTTGATCATAACATCAACAAAAGCAGGAACACAAACAAGATTTTCTCCTGTTGGAGCTACAAAACCTCTTGCGATTGCAATAGCTTTTACAGCTTGATTTACAGCTCCTGCACCAATAGATTGAATCTCTACTGAAGGGTTATCTTTTAAGATACCTGCTATAGCACCTGCTACAGAATTTGGATTAGATTTTGTTGAGACTTTTAAAACATCCATTAATATTACCTCCTTATAATGTTTTTTAGTAAGTTTGTAAAACCCTAATAATCGAAAAAGAACCATCCTATTTTTTAAACATTTTACAGCTTGATTTTGTTATAAAGAATAAGTTGGTTTTTAATTACGATACATATATTATACGAAGATTTTTTTTATTTCCTTCTTTTTTTTAAAAATTTTTTTGGATCAATTTTTATAACCCCTTTTTTTGTTTGTTTTCTTAATTCAAAATGGAAATTTTTGTCAGCATATGCTATAATAGCTGTGTTCTTTTTTATATAGTCACCTTTGGTAACTTTTAATTTTTTTAGATTATAATAAATAGAAACATAACCACTGTCGTGATATATAAAAATAGTATTTCCTAATGAATTTCTAGTTCCTGAAAATATAACTATTCCAGGGGCAATAGGAAATATAGGAGAATTACTTTTTATAGATAAATTTAAAGTAGAGTTTTCAGCTTCAGAAACTGAAAATAAATTTTTTGGTTCTATTGGATATAAAAAATTCATATTATTTAATGTTAATTGTTTTTTTCTAATTTTTTTTATATTGCTCACTTTAGGTTTTGAGGGAGATATATTTTTTTTTACATAATTGATTTTGTTATTTTTAATTATTTTTACAGTTTTTTTAGGTTTTATATTATTTTTATCAATAGGGTTTCTCGATTTAATATTATTTTTTAATGCAGTATCATTATTTTTAGATTTTAATAAATTTGGATTTGTTTTGTTGGTACCATCATCATAAATAGCAGGATATTGTTTGCCTTTAGAATACATATTACTGCCATCATCTTTAAATGAAGAATTTGTACAACCAACTATTAAAATGGAAATAATTAATAACAATATATTTTTCATAGTCATCACTCCTTAAAAATATTATAACATATAAATAAGAAATGTAAAAGGAAAAGAGGTGGATTTTTTGAAAACAAGGATAATTTCTATAGCTAGTGGAAAAGGTGGAGTAGGGAAAAGTTTTGTTACTTTAAATTTAGCGGTAGAGTTAGCAGTTCAAAGAAAAAAAGTGTTGTTAATAGATGCAGATGTTGGATTAGGCAATATACATATACTTGTAGGAAAAAATCCAAAATATAGTATAGCAGATTTAATGGAAGGAAATTGTAAATTAGAAGATAGTTTAATGGAATTAGTAAAAGGGAATTTGAAAATTCTTGCTGGTGGAACAGGCTTTAAAAAAATGTTTCATATGTCAAAAGAAAAAAGAAGTAATTTATTCAAAGAATTAAAAAAGATACAAAATAAATTTGATATAGTTTTAATAGATATAGGTGCGGGAATAAATAAAGATGTAATATCGTTTTTAGAATTGGGAGATGAAGTAATATTAGTTACTAATCCAGATATTACAGCAGTTGCAGATGCATATTCTCTGCTGAAATCTATAGTAAATGTACATACTATTACTAAAAATATAGGCGTTATAATAAATAAAGCAGACATAGATTTAGGAGAAAAAGTATTTGAAAAATTAAAAAATGTATCAGAAAAGTTTTTGAAAACAAAATTAAAGCATATTGGTTCTATAGATGAAAATAGGAAAATGGCATATGATTCCACACAAAAAAGATTGCCAATATATTATTTAAGTCCATCATCAAAATTTAGAAAAGAATTTTATAATTTAAGTGTAAAAATTTTTTATAATAAAGAGTTACATGATTCGAAAAATGTAAGTATTGTTACAAAATTTATGCGATTTTTAGGAGTGGATGGGTAATGATGGAACGAGATATAGAAGTTTTAATTGAAGAAGAAAAGATTAATTTAGAAAATATAAAATTAAAAAAATTAAAACAAAGTTTTGAAGGAACATTTTTTGTAAGCCTATTTTTAATATTTACTTTAATATTTTTTAATGTGAAAGAGGTAAAATTAGTAGATAAAAAGCAGAAGCCTTTTAAATCAAAATATAGATATAATAATAACATAAAAATGAATTATTTGAGAAAATTTAAAACAATGAAAAAAATTAAAATAAATAAAGGGGACACAATATATTCTCTGTTTAGAGATAATAAAATTCCATATAGCAAAAAAAATATAGAGAAATTTAAAATTATAAATAGAATAAATAAGAGATTAAGAAGCTTAAAAATAGGTAAAGAGATATATTTGCCTATAAAAATAGGAATGGAGGAATAGATGGGAATAAAAACAATGTTAGCAATAGGGACAGGTGGATTTATTGGAGCTAATCTGAGAAGCTATATTAATGGAGTGGTTAATGAAAAAATTGTACATCATTTACCCTTAGGGACGTTGACAGTAAACTTATTAGGAAGTTTGACATTAGGAGTATTATTTGCATTTTTTACATACACACATATATTTTCTCCAAGGATGAAATCATTATTGTCAACAGGAATGATGGGAGCATTAACTACATATTCTACATTTGCAATGGAGACATTTTTTTTGATAGAAGGAGAAAGTTATGCACTTGCTATCTTAAATATGGGATTTAATGTAATAGGAACAGTTATGTTTGCAGGAATAGGATTTAAAGTTACAGAAATGTTATTAAAAGCACATTAAAAGAGTTGGGAATGTTATTTTTAAGCCATTCCAAGGTAATTGATTTTAAGTTTTGTGAAAGAATAAAATAGTAGAAGGAGAAGTTAAATGACAGATTTATTAATAGCACCTGAAAATTATATTTCAGGATATGATATTATAGATGAACTAGGTGCTAAAGTAAAAAAAATAGCAAAAAAAGTTCTTGTATTATCAGATGAAAAAGTGTATAAAATAGTTGAAAAAGGATTAAATTCATTAGAAAATTCAGAAATTATATATACAAAAGAATATTTTAATGGAGAATGTTGTTTTACAGAAATAGATAGAATTTCAAATATATTAAAAGAAAATGGTTATGATGCAATAGTAGGTATTGGCGGTGGTAAAATTTTAGATACTGTAAAGACGGCGGGTTATAAAGCTGGAGTTAAAATAATTACTGTTCCAACAATAGCTGCAACTTGTGCGGCGTGGTCCTCGCATTCAGCTATATATACTGATGATGGAATTTCATATGAATATTTTAATATTCATAAAAATGCAGATCTGCTGTTTTTAGATAAAAAAATTGTTTTTGAAGCTCCAGTTAGATATATAAAAGCAGGAATATTAGATACATTAGCAAAATGGGTTGAGACAAAATCATCAACTTTGAATTTAGAAAATAAAAATGTTGCAACTGAAATAGCAATATATTTAGCTAAAAAGACATATAAAGATATGTTCGAATTTTCAAAAATAGCATTGGAAAATATAGAAAAAAAAGAGTATACTAAAGATATTGATATTGTAATTGAAGATATTATATTTACAGCAGGACTTGTAGGCGGAATTGGTGGAGAAGCTTGTAGAGCAGTTGCAGCACATGCTATAAATAATGGTTTTACGATTTATCCCGATACTTATAATAAAAATTTACATGGTGAAGTTGTAGGATTTGGAAATGTAGTTCAAATGATAATGGACAAAAGAGATAATAAGGAAATAAATGATTTGGTAAAATTATATAAAGAGATAGAAGCTGATGTTAGTTTAAAAGGTATGGGATTTGAAGATTTAAGTGATATAATGTTGGAAAAAATTGTAAATAAATCTTTATATAAAGGAGATACCATTTGGAATGCACCTTATAAAGTGGAATTTGAAATGGTAAAAGAGGCTATATTAAAAGCAAATGAAATTATTTTGAAAGGAGAATATAAATGAGTTTGAGAGAAAAAGCATTAAAATTACACAGAGAAGGAAGAGGTAAATTAGAGGTAAAAAGTAAATTTAAATTGGAGACAAAAGATGATTTAGCACTTTTATATACACCAGGAGTAGCGGAACCTTGTAAAGAAATAGCAAAAGATAAAGAAAAAGTATATGAATATACAACAAAAGGGAATACAGTAGCTGTAGTTACTGATGGGACAGCAGTTCTTGGATTAGGGGATATTGGACCAGAAGCAGCACTACCTGTAATGGAAGGTAAAGCAATTTTATTTAAAGAATTTGCTGATATTGATGCAATACCTATATGTTTGGATTCTAAAGATGTAGAGGATATTGTAAAAACAGTAAAACTATTATCACCATCTTTTGGAGGAATTAATTTAGAAGATATATCTGCACCAAGATGTTTTGAAATAGAAGCAAGATTAATAAAAGAATTAGATATTCCTGTATTTCATGATGATCAACATGGGACTGGAATTGTTGTATTAGCTGGGATTTTAAATAGTTTGAAATTAGTAAAGAAAAAAATAGAAGATGTAAAAATTGTTATTAATGGAGGAGGAGCAGCTGGAACTTCTATTGCAAAGCATATATTAAGTGCAGGAGCTAAAAATTTAATTGTATGTGATTTAAATGGAGCTATATCTTCAGATGATGAAAATAGCTTGGTAAAATCTCATCATAGAGATTTAGCAAAGATAACAAATCCAAATAATGAAAAAGGAAATTTGAAAGAAATATTAAAAGGGGCAGATGTTTTCGTAGGAGTTTCAAGAGGAAATTTATTAAATGAAGAGATGGTAAAGAGTATGGCAAAAGGAAGTATAGTTTTTGCAATGGCAAATCCTGTACCAGAAATTATGCCAGATGTTGCTAAAAAAGCAGGAGCTACAGTTGTGGGAAGTGGAAGATCAGATTTTCCAAATCAAATAAATAATATATTGGCTTTTCCTGGTATTTTTAGAGGTGCTTTAGATGCAAGAGTAGGGGATATAACAGAAGAGATGAAATTAGCTGCATCATATGCAATAGCTGGAATAATAGAAGAAAATGAGATAACAGAAGAGTATGTAATACCTTCACCATTTGACAGAAGAGTAGCAAATGCAGTGGCAGAAGCAGTAAAAAAAATAGCTAAAAAATAGTTAGGGGGAATTAAAATGAATTTTGATGATAGAGTAATTAGAATGATTAGAGTGAAAATTTTGAATAAACCCGGAACTTTTGGAAAATTAGCAGATGTTATAGGAACTAACGAAGGAAGTATGGGTGATATAAAAGTAATTAGAGTGGGGACAAAATATATAACAAGAGATATTAAGATTTATACAAAAACATTAGATAAATTTAATAGTATAATGAAGGAATTAAAAAATATAAAAGGTATAAAACTTATAAAAGATTTTGATGAAATTTATCAAGCACATGAAGGTGGATTATTAGAAACAAAAAGTAAAGTAAAAATAGAAACAATATCAGATTTGGAAAAATATTATATACCTGGAATTGTAAAAGTAGCAAGGACAATAAATAAAGATCATAATAAAAAATTTGAATATACTAATATAGGAAATACAGTTGGAATAATTACAAATGGAACAGCAATATTAAATTTTAAAAGTTGTAAAGTGGAAGCAGCATATTCTGTAATGGAATCTGCAGGAGCAGTATTAAATGAAATATCAGGTATATCGGCTACACCACTTGTAGTAGATACAGAAAATAAAGATGAATTTATATCAACCATAAAAAATATTTATAAAAATTTTGGGATGATAATATTAGAAGATATATCTTCACCAAGTAGTTTGGGAATAGAAAGAGAATTACAAGGATTAGAGATTCCAATAATAGATACAAATAAATATGGAAATGCAATAGTTGTGTTGGCAGCTCTTATAAATATATCAAAAAGAGTTGGAATTAATTTGAAAAAAAGCAAAGTTGGATTATTAGGTTTTGGAAGTAAAGCTTGCGGAATTAATGAAATTTTAAAGGATTATGGTGTCGAAAAAATAATTGGATTTGATATTAGAGAAGAGGCTATAGCAAGAATGGAAGATGGAAATATAGAAAAGAAAGAAAATATAAATAATTTAATGGAAGAATCCGATATTATAATAGGGACATCAAGAGTAGAGGGGCTTATAAAATTTGGAATGGTACAAAAAGATCAAATAATAATATCATTATCAAAACCAGAACCGGAAATAAAAGCAGCAATAGCATTAAAAGCAGGAGCTAAATATGCTGTAGATGGTAGAATCGTAAATCCATTATTAGTAATTCCTGGATTAATAAAAGGAGCATTAGAGGCAAAAGCAAGTGAAGTAACATTAAATATGATGATAAATGCTGCTGAAACATTAGCCGAATTAAGCAAAGAAGGAGAAATATTACCTAATGTATTTGATAAAGGATTACATAAAAAAGTATCTGAGAATGTAAAGAAAATAGCAATAGAAGATGGTGTAGCTCATCTATTTGAACAAGAAATAGAAGAGGATATAACAGAACCAGAAGATGAAATATTTAATAAAATAAAAGGAATAAATGAATGGATGTCAAATTGATGGAAATAGTGGCTCCAGCAGGGAGTCCTTCTAGTTTGAAAGCAGCAATAAAAGCTGGAGCAGATGCGGTATATTTAGGAATAAAAGGATTTGGAGCAAGAAGAAATGCAGTTAATTTTGGAGTAGATGAAATAGTAGAATATATAGATTATGCACATTTAAGAGGTGTAAAAATATACTTGACATTAAATAGTATTATGAGTGATAATGAAATAGAGAGTATTTACAGAAATGTAAAAAAATTATATTTGGCTGGGATAGATGCTATTATTGTTCAAGATTTTGGAGTATTTAAATTTTTAAAAGAAAATTTTAAAAATTTAAATTTACATGCAAGTACACAAATGACAATTACAAACAATTTAGAAGCTAAATTCCTAAAAGAAAATGGGTTTGATAGAGCTGTTTTGGCAAGAGAACTTAGTTTTGAAGAGATAAAAAAAATACAAAATAGTAGTAAAATAGATTTAGAAATATTTGTATCAGGAGCTTTATGTATTTCATATTCTGGGAAATGTTATATGAGTAGTTTTATTGGTGGACGAAGTGGAAATAGAGGAATGTGTGCACAGCCATGTAGAAAACTATATAATAAAGATGGAGAAGAAAAATATTTTCTCAGTCCAAAAGATCAATTATTGGGAAAAGAAGAGATAAATCTATTGAAAAGTATAAATATATCTTCTATAAAAATAGAAGGTAGAATGAAAAATGAAAAATATGTATATGAAATTGTTAAATATTATAGAAAATTAGTAGATGAAAGTTATTCGGATGATATTGGAAATAAAAATATATTGAAGATATTTAATAGAGGCTATAGTAAAGGATATTTTTATGGTGTAGATAAAGAAAATATATTAAATAGAGAAAATTCTGCAGATTTTGGATATGAAATTGGTAAAATATTCGAAAATAATAGAATAGAAATAAAAGATAAGATAAAACTAGGTGATGGAATAACTTTTGTGGATAAAGATAATAAAGTTATAGAAGGAAGATATGTTAATAAAATATTTTTAGAAAATAATAGAGAAGTAAAAGAAGCGGAAAAAACAATTATAAAATTAAATAAAATTCCTGAAGGAAGTAAATATATTTTTAAGACTTACGATAAAGAATTAGATGATAATATAGAAAAAGATTTGAAAAATATAACAAAGAGAATAAATATATATGCAGAAATAATTATAGAAAAAGGTAAAAAGTTAAGTTTAAAATTTATTTATAAAAATAGAGGGAAAGAGATAAAAAGCGAAGTTTTGGGGGAAGTAATAACTGAAAAGGCTAAAAAAAGCATAGATAAAAAAATTATATTAGAAAAAATATCTGAATTAGGAGAAACAACATTTAAAATTAACAATAGTAGAATAAAATATGATGGGGAATCATTTGTAAGTTTTAAAGAATTGAAAAATTTGAAAAGAGAATGTGCTGAGAAATTAGAAAAAAATATAATTGATTTTTATAAAAGAAAAGATGATTATGAGGATATAAAAAAAATATCTGAAGAGGATAATTTAAAAAATAAATCAGATAAATCAGAAGAGTTAGTAATATCTGCAACTGTTTTTAATGAAAATCAAGAAAATTTTTTAAGAAAATTAGGAATAGAAAAAATTTATAAAAAAGGATATTCTATTATAAATGAAGATGAATTAACTAAAATTAATTTTGAAGAAAAAAATAAAATCGAAGATGAAGATGATATTAAATTATCTAAAAATATAACACAATTAGTTATTAATAAGGATAAATTAACAGTTGATTATAGTATGAATATATTTAATTCATATGCTCTAAGATTTTATGAAAATTTAGGGAATATAGATACAATATTTTTATCGCAAGAGATGTCAGAAAAACAGATAATGAATTTAAAAAAAGGAAAAAATAGATTAGGAATTGTAGTATATGGTTGCCCAAAAGTTATGGAGGTTAGAGTTCCTTTATTTGAGGAAAAAGTATCTGAATTAACAAATGAATTTAAAGATAAATATTTTGTAAAAATAAATGATTTGGGACATAGCGAATTATACTTAAAAAAACCATTAAATTTAATAAGGCAAATAGACGATTTGGAAAGTTATGGAATTAATGAAGTTAGATTAGATTTTACTTTTGAAGATGAATTTGAGATTAGCAGAATTATTAAAAACTTAAAAGATAGAACAGGGGAATATATTCCATATAACTATGAAAAAGGAGTTTTTTAATTATGAGTGGAAAAGTTATGAATGATAATACAATAAAATTATTGGCAACTTGGTTTAAATTAGGAGATATAAAAAAAGCTCCAGGAACATTTGGAACTTTAGGGGCAATACCTTTAGGGATATTAATTGGATTAATACCAAGTAATAATTTAAAATTTTTAATTATTATGGGATTTCTATTTTTTTCTATATATATATCAGATAAAGCAGAAGCTATATATAAAGAAAAAGATTGCCAAAATATAGTTATAGATGAGGTTTTAGGATATATTGTAACAATAGGATTTTTACCAATAAATTTTATTACTGTAATAGGAGCATTTATATTGTTTAGAATATTCGATATAACTAAAATATATCCAATAAACAAATTACAAGATTTAAAAGGTGGGATAGGTGTTGTGTCTGATGATTTCGCAGCTGGATTAATAGCTAATGGTATATTATGGATTATTAGTTTAATCATTTTTAGAGGGTGAGAATATGGGAATAGAATATGATTTGAAAAAAGCTTATGAGGATGTCATAACTGTATTTTATGATATTTCAAAAGATATGAATTCCACTTTTGATAAAGGTGAAATAATTGATATCTCTTTTTCTCTGCTAAAAAAAGTTGTTAATTATGATGCAATATCTTTATTTAAATATTCTAAAGATAAAGATATGTATTTGGTAGAAAAAGCTCAAGGGTATAATTCAACTTTAAAATCTAGTTTATTTAATATAGTGAATGATGGATTGATAAAATGGGCTGCAAAATTAGGAAAGCCTTTTGTAAATATAGAAAAAGTAGGAGAAATAAAAACTACAATTATTGTACCTCTAATATCAAAAGATGAATTAATGGGTGCAATTATATTACATACAAAAGAAGATGAAAATTATTTTGATCAAAATAGATTAAAAATATTAACTATATTATCAAGTCAGTTATCAATAAGTTTTGAAAATCTGAATTTATATGAAAATTTGGAAAAAAGAAACGGAAAATTAAAAGCATTAAAAAATTATATGGATAATATAATAAAAAGTATGATAAATGGGATAATTGTTATAGATAATGAAAACAAAATAAGAGTTTTTAATAATATGGCAGAACAACTTTTAAAAAAAAGAAAAAGAAAAGTTATGTATAAATCAATAATAGATACAGATTTAAACAAAAAATTTATAAACGAAATGGTTAGATTAAAAGTTTTAACTGAAAAAGGGAAAAAAGTAAATGAAGTTGAATTTGAATATGAAATAGATGAAGATACAACATATCCTTTAGGAATTAGTACAACATTATTGAAAGAAGAAAATAAAATATTAGGAATAATTTTTAGCTTAAGAGATTTAAGAGAAAGTAAAGAGCTACAAGAATTAAGAAGAGTAGATAAATTAAAAGATGAATTTTTATCAATGGTTTCTCATGAATTAAGAACTCCTCTTACTTCAATAAAAGCATATACAGAGACACTAATGTTTATGGTTGAAGATAATGATCCTGAAACTCAATTAGAATTTTTAACTATAATTAATGAAGAAAGTGAAAGATTAACTAGATTGATAAATGATGTATTAGATTTATCTAAAATAGAAGCTGGAAAAATGAGTTTTATATTAAAAGCAGAAGATATTGGTGCTATAATTAGAAGGATTGTAAAAAATATGACAGGTTTTGCAGAAACTAAAAATATTGAATTAATAGAGAATATTAAAGAAAATTTACCCGAAGTTATGATAGATAAAGATAGAGTTATGCAGGTTTTGACAAATTTAATAAATAATGCAGTAAAATTTACACCAGAAAACGGGAAAATTTTTGTAAATGCAGATTTTGAAAATGATAAATTTTTAAGAATATCAGTAAAAGATACAGGGATAGGAATAAAAGAGGAAGATAAAGGAAAAGTATTTGAGAAGTTTAAACAAGTTGATGATATATTGGTAAGAGAAGCTGGTGGAACAGGATTAGGATTGCCTATTTGTAAAAATATAATAGAATATTTTGGAGGAAAAATTTGGGTTGATTCAGTTCATGGAGAAGGTTCAACATTTCAGTTTACATTGCCAATTGTAGAAGTTTAAAATTATTTTTAGGAACGTTTAAGAAATAGAAAAGATGTTGCATAAGGAGGCAGTAAAAATGGGAAAAAAAGTACTTGTTGTAGATGATGAGGTACATATAGTTCAAATAGTAAAGTTTAATTTGGAAAAAAGAGGCGGATACACTGTAGTTACGGCTAAAAATGGAGCTGAAGGTTTAAAAGTTGCAAAAGAACAAAATCCAGATATGATTCTTTCTGATGTAATGATGCCTAAAATGTCAGGATTTGAATTTTGTAAAGCTGTAAAAAGTGATGAAGAATTAAAAGATATACCATTTATAATATTAACTGCAAAAGGACAAGAAGCGGATATAAAAGATGGAGAAACTTCAGGGGCAGATGATTACATAACAAAACCATTTAGTCCAAAATCTTTACTTACCAAAGTTGCAGAAATTTTAGGAGAGTGAAAAATGAAGTGTTATATTATTTTAGTTGGGACAGAACTTTTAAATGGAATGATGGTAGATACAAATAGTATATATATGGCAGAAAATCTTAATAGATATGGAGTTGAAATAGTAGGAAAATCAGTTGTAGGGGATAAAATTAAAGATATAGAAAAAACAATAAAATATGGAAAAGAAATTTCTGATTTTGTAGTAATATCAGGAGGATTAGGGCCTACAATTGATGATTTAACTAGAGATGCTGTAGCAAAATTTTTGGATAAACCATTAACATTATATAAAGAAGAATTTGAAAAAATAAAAGAGAAATTTAAAAGAGTAAATATAAAAATGGCAGAAAATAATATAAGGCAGGCAAAATTTCCAGAAGGAGCTATAATAATAGACAATAAAAGTGGTGCTGCTCCTGCATTTTTAATAGATGATATAGCGGTATTTCCAGGAGTTCCAAGTGAAGTAAAGGAAACTTTTCCAAAATTTTTGAATATGTATTTTAAAGATAAAGAAAAAAAAGAGATGTATATAAAAGATATATTAGTTTGGGGATTGCCTGAATCAGAATTAGAAGAAAAAATTTATGATATTATTTTAAATGAAAAGGGTATTTTTGTAGAGTTTTTAGTTAAAAATTATGGAATTATAATAAGATTTTTAGCAGAAAAAAATAAAAAAGAAGAAATAGATATATTAAAAGAAAAAATATATAGTAGAATCGGAAAATATATCTTTGGAGAAGATGAAGATAGAATAGAGAGGTTAGTATTAAAAGGGTTAGAAAATAATAACTATACGATTTCTACTGCTGAGTCATGTACAGGCGGAATGGTAGCTACAAAATTAATAGGATTATCTGGTATTTCCAAATATTACAAAGAGGGTTTAATCACATATAGCAATGAATCTAAGATATATAGATTAGGAGTAGAAGAAGAAATAATTGTAAAATATGGTGCAGTAAGTGAGCAAACAGTAAATGAAATGTTAGATGGATTAAAAACAGATGTGAAAATTGCAATTTCTGGAATAGCAGGGCCTACAGGTGGGACAAAAGAAAAACCAGTTGGGACAGTATATATAGGTATCGAAGTTGCAGGTGAAAAAGAGATTAAAAAATATCTTTTTAGAGGCGATAGAGAAGTAGTTAGAGAAAGAGCCGCTTTGACCGCACTTAATATGGTGAGGGAAAAATTATAAACAAATACAAAACACAGAGCGTATAAATAATAGAGGCTCTGTGTTTTGTTTAATATAAAATTATTGGAGGAATATATGACTAAGGAAGAGAAGTCTATAAAAGAGATGTGGAAAAATTATTTAATATTTGCAGGAGAAGATTTAAAAAGTGTAGATAAAATTTGTGATTCTTGGTATTTTGGAGATAATAAAGATATGGCTGATAATTTAGCAAAGTTAGTAAAGCAAGGGATTAAAAAAGCTACAACTGGTTTACTTTATTTTTATGAAAGTGAAAAATATCCACTTCCAAAATTGGGAGAACTTAATATAGTTACAGATTATAATGGAGTAGCTCAATGTGTAGTAAAAACTACTAAAGTTAATATCAAACCATTTAAAGATGTAACAGAGGATTTTGCAAGAACAGAAGGTGAAGGAGATAAATCTTTAGAATATTGGAGGAAAGCACATATAGATTTTTTTTCTAGAGAGTTAAAAGAGGTGGGAAAAGAATTTAATGAGGATATGTTAGTGGTACTTGAAGAGTTTGAAGTGGTTTATAAAGATGAGTGATTAGAAATTTTTAAAGAGGTAATTTAGTTTTATAAAAACGGAGATACCAAGGAGGAAGAAGTGAGAAAAATATCATTAAACATTATGTTATATATTATAATTCCTTTTTTATTAGGAATAACATTTAAGTTTAAAATTAAAAGTTTTAATATAGAAAAAATATATTCTGTTTTTTTTATAACTGTATTCTGCTTTTTAATTTTTATATTTATTTATAAAAATAAAGAAGAAATATGTTCTATTTTCATTAAAATATTGAAATTTTATTCTATTTTGTTATTTTTATTTTTTAGTAATGAAATGACTTTGGATTTTTTTAAAAATATTTACGAATATACTATTATAATTATGCAACCAATAATATTAAGCTTTGTGATAATTATAATATTACTAGTTGTAGTTAGTATTATTGCTTTTATTTATAAAAAATTAAAAAAAAGAAAACATAAAAAAGAAACAAAATTAATTAAAAGTAGAGAAGTAAAGTTCATTTTTTTAAAAAATTCTTTAAAAATTAATAAAACTATACTAATTGATGGAGAATGGGGAATTGGTAAAACAACTTTTTTAAATATCGCGTTGAAGAAATTAAATGATGAATATCATCAAATAAAGATTGATGTATTAATATTTAATAATAGAAAAGCTATAAAAGAAGAATTTACAAATCAATTAAAAAACATTTTTAAACAAGAAAATATATTTTTTAAAATTCCAGATGAGTTTAGTCATTTTATAGACTCTTTAGGAAATAACATTTTTTCTTTCTTTAAAAAAATATTGTTTGAAACTAGTTCTTTTCAAGAAGCAAAAGATAAATTAAATAATGATTTAAAGATATTAGATAGAGAAATAATTATAGTTTTTGATAATTTAGAAAGAATTATGAATACAGATTTCACTAATGATTCTATTTGGAAAGAAGTTATTTCTTTTATACATGAACTATCAGAATTAGAAAATATACGAATTATATTAGTTGCGGATTATAAAAAATTAGTAGGAGAGAATAAAGAAGAAAATTTAAACCTGCATAAGGAATATTTTGATAAATTTTATGATGAAATAATAAGTATAAAAAAAGCAGAGGTTGATAATATTATAGATGCACTTGATGAAGAGTATAAAAGTGAGAATGATGAAGAGTTGAATTATTTTAAAGAAATAGAAATGATATTACGTATAAATATATCTGCACAAATATCGAGTGATAATGATGATAAATCAGATAAATATAATAAATTGAAAAAATATGAAGATAGAAAGAAAAACCCAAGAGTAATAGAAAAAATTATAAAAAAATATAAAATGTTAAAAGAAGGTTTTAAAGATATAAAAAAAATAGAAAAGATCGATTTAATGAGAGCAGCAATATTTGAAATAATATATTTTGAAGAGTTACAAAATTATAATTTAGATAATTTTGAAGAAATTAAGAATATTAAATTTTTCGAAATATTTTTAGATGTTGTAGGAAAAAAAGATAGAATTAATATTTTTAAACAAATATTTTTTATTGAAAAGAAAACAATTTTAAGAAGTAAAATGGAGTTAGAAAAATTAGAAAAAAGTAAAAAAATAAATGAAATACGTTTAGAAAAAATAAATGAATATATAGAATATATTGAAGTATATAATGTAATTGAAAATAATATAAATAATTTATATAAGCCATATGATATTGTAATTAAAAATTTAGAAAAACTATATGAAGATGGTAAGATAAATGGAGAAGCATTTTATAAAACTATAAATAAAAAAATAATCTGGGAGATAGAGAGTAAAAAATCAAAGGATGAAATTGGGGATTTGTGTGAATTTATAAAAGTTAATAAAATTAATCCTAAATATGCTAATTCAGGAATTGATTTTTATGTTATGAATTTTTTTGAAGATGTTTTTAAAGATTTTATACGGATATTTTCAGATAAATATGATAATTTTTTTAAAACAGATGATTTTGGCTTTATGGTAAAGGCTGAAGGAGATCAAATGTTTCCAAATTATGATTTATTCATATCTTGGATAGAAGAAAAATTTGAAATTGAAATAAAAGAAAAGTATAATTTTGATGAGATATTAAAAGATATAAATAAACAAATATTAGATAAAAGTTTAAAAGAATTTCCTGATAGTGAGAAAATTGTGAAATTTTTTAAGAATAAATTTAAAATTTTATTTGGGAGATTAAAGATTTTATGTAATAATGATATGGTTGATAATGAAGATAAACTTGGATATAAAGCTATGGCTGAGCATGAAAAACAGTATATAGAAAGCTTAGAGAAGAAATCTGTAGAGGAGTTAACTAATAAATATTATATTTCAGTTCAGACAGAAGATAGTTTAAAGGAAATAGAAAAAATTTGTAGAAAAAGAATAGAAAAAGAGGAAGATATAGAAAATATAGTTAAACTATATGGTGTAGTTAGAGTAATAGAAAAAAATTTAAAAATAAGAAAATGATTGAAGAAGATGAAATGAAAAAGTTAAAAATGTTTTTAGATGAAAAAGATAAATGTAAAAAGATGAAGGATGTAATATTGCGTGAAAAATTAAGAAAGTATTTACTTAGTAAAGGTGAAACAAAAGATGAAATAAATAATATGTTAAGGCAAATAGATTTTGTATTATTATAAAAATGAAAAACTAGCCACATTGTGGCTAGTTTTATCTTGAATACAAAATAGAACTATTTTTTCTAGATGTAAAAGTGATGAAGTTTCTAAATAGTTTTATACTTCATATATCGTATTGGAGTATAGAGTTAAGATAATATCTCAAGAGAGGCGTTGAAATTTAAGATGAATTAACTTTATGATGCTTTAGAGAAAAGATAAATCTATAATAATTGAAAATAGGAAAATTTTGAAAGAGTAACTATAAATTTAAATTCACCTGAAAAGCGTAAGAGCAAAGAAATTCAAGGGTTTATGATAAAGATGCTTGAGAGTTGGTTTAATAGGAAAAAAATATTAAAAATTCTATTGACAAATACCTATAAATATTATATACTTTAATTGTGAGTGAGAGCTCACTTTTTTAAAACTGAATTAATGAGTGTTTGCTCACTCATTCGCAAAATTTAAATGGAGGACATATAAATGGACAAAAAAAGTGAAATTTTACAGGCTGCAATAAAAGTTTTTATGAGAGAAAATTATCAAAATATGAAAACTGCTATTATTGCAAAAGAAGCAGGAGTTGCTGAAGGAACAATTTATAGATATTTTAAAAATAAAAAAGAAATATTTGTAGAGATACTAAATTATTATAGTAAATATATACCAGAATATTTATTTGAAAATATAAAACAAAAAAATGATTTTGAAACAAACTTAAATATATTAATTGATAATTATGATAAATTAAGCAAAGAACATAAAAATTTCAAAAAAGCTTATTATAAAGGGCTTTCAGAAATAGAAGATGAAAGAATAAAGAATATATTAAAATTTACTTTAGAAGACAGTTTTAAAAGATTGGAAAATATATTTATTTGGGCTAACAATAAAAAAGAAGGAAATTTCACAAAAACTAGTATAGAAGTAATAACTAACACTTTATGGGGATTAGCAGAAGTGATAATGAAAAAAGAAATTTTAGGTTGTGAAGATGTAATGGAAAAAGATGAAATTAGTAAAATGGTAAAATTAATAATAAAATTAAAATGAGGAGGAGATGAGAATGAAAAAGTTTTTTAAACACCCTTGGATTATAATAAGTATAATCTTAATTGCAACAGGATTTTTTACAATTCAACTGCCAAAGTTGAAAATTAATAATGAGGTAAAGATATTTTTACCTAAAAATCATCAATCAAGAATAGCAAATGATAAAATGGAAGAGGTTTATGGAAGTGCTGAAGTAATGGCAGTAGCTCTTCATGTAAAGAGTGGGAATATTTTTCAATTAAATATAATAAATACAATTAAAAATTTAGAAGACAGAATTGAAAAGTTAGATAATGTAGAAAAGGTAGATGGTTTAACAAGTACTGATTATATTGATGGAACAGCTGATGGAATGAAGGTAGCATCTATTGTAAAAGAACTTCCTAAAACAGAAGCAGATTTGAATGTTATAAAAGGAAAATTACTTGATTGGAAATTGTATAGAGGTAATTTATATTCGAAAGATTTAAAATCTACACAAATTTTAGTTAAATTAAAAAAAGGAATAAAAATAGAAGAACAAGAAAAAATATATTTTGAAATAAAAGATATTTTAAAAGATAATTCTTCTAGCAACATAGAATATTATGTAGCAGGTACACCAGTAATAACAGTATTAATGGGGAAATATATGAAAAGTGATATGAAACATTTAATACCATTTGTATTGATAATAGTGTTACTTTCACTATATCTATCATTTAAAAATTTGGGTGGTGTATTATTACCATCAATAACAGTTTTAGTAAGTACAATTTGGACACTTGGACTTATGGCAATGTTAAATATAAATTTAACTCTGGTCTCAACGGTAATTCCAGTACTATTAATAGCAGTTGGAAGTGCATATGGAATACATATAATAAGTCATTATTATGATGAGATTAAAAGTATGGGTAAATGTGGAATAACGGAAGAAGAACATAGAGAATTAATATTTGAAACATTGCATAAAGTAGGAAAACCAGTATTATTAGCAGGACTTACAACAATAGCGGGATTTGGTTCACTAGCTACAAGTTCAATAATTCCAATAAAGAATTTCGGGATATTTACTGCAATTGGAGTTACGTCAGCATTAATTGTAGCATTAACTTTGATTCCAGCATTGTTATTGCTTAGACATAAAAATTTAAAATGTAGTGAAGAAGAAGATGATGATGGATTAATTAGCAGAATGCTTATTGGGTTTTATCACTATTTTGGGAAAAAAGCAATTAGAATATTGACTTTAACAGCTATAATAGTAATTGTTTCAATAGTTGGAATGTCAAAAGTAGTAATAGATAGTCCGTTAATAGATATGTTTAAAAGCACTACAGAGATTAAAGTATCAGATAAATTTGATAATAATAATTTTAATGGAACAACAGTTTTAAATGTATTGATAGATGGACCAAAAGATAAAAAAGGGAAATATATTAAAGGAAGTATGGTTAATCCTGAAATTTTAAAAGGGATGGATAATTTAAAAATATATTTAAAAGAAAACTATAAGGATGTTGGAGAAGTTACATCATTTGCAGATTTTATAAAAAGAATGAATAAAGTTATGAATTATCCACAAGAAGATACTGCGGATAGTATGGCAACAGATTCTGGAATTGTAGATGACAGCTCATCATTTGCAGATGATAGCTTTGGGGATAGTACAGATGATTCCTCATTTTCAGATGATAGTTTTGCAACTGAAGACACAACAAAACCAGAAATAGTTACAGAAACAGCAAAGGTAACACCCAAAAAAAGCATAGATAAAACAGATATGGTAGCATTAATGAATAATGCGATATTAAGTGCCAATAAAACAGATTTAACTGCAGAAGAGTTAATAGAAATCATAAATAGAGAGCTAAATTATAAAGGAGAAGCTTATAATGAAGTACCGTATGATATTTCAAAATATCCTGCAACTACAAGAGCTGAACTAAAGAATCTTATATCACAATATTTACTATTGTATTCAGGGAATTTAAATGATTTTATAGATGATCAATTAGAACCATCTAGATCAAGAATGATGATACAAATAAGAACAGGTAGTAATATAGTTACAGAAAAGATAGAGAAAGCTGTATATAAATATGCAAAAGAATATTTCCCTAAAGGGTATACAGTATCAGTTGCAGGTTCAGCAGATATGGGATTAGCGGTAAATAAGTTAATAATATCAAGTCAAATAATGAGTATAATATCATCATTAATAATAGTATTTATAATTGTGGCATTTTCATATAAATCATTAGTTGCTGGAATATATGGAACTATACCATTAGGAATAGCTTTACTTATAAACTTTGGATTAATGGGATTTTTGGGAATAAAACTTGATATAGGAACAGCAATGGTGGCATCAATAGCCATTGGAATAGGGGTAGATTATACAATTCACTTTTTATCTACATACAATTATGAAAGAAAAAGAAGTGATGATTTGGAAGAAGTAACAAAGAAAACATTACTTACTTCAGGGAAAGCAATAATATTTAATGCAGTTTCAGTAGCGTTGGGATTTGCAGTTTTATTGTTCTCAAACTTTATGCCATTAGTAAATTTGGGATTATTAATAAGTATAACAATGGTAACATCTTCAGCAGCTTCAATGACAGTATTGCCAGCGTTACTTAATATATTTAAACCTAAATTTATAAGCAAGTGATAATGGAATTGATAATTAATAATTGAAAATATACAATTAAAAGATAAAAAAATTAGGAGGAGATAAGAGATGAAAAGAAAGTTAATAGCAGTAATAATGATGGTAATGGTAGCAAGCTTTAGTTTTGCAATGACAGGTAAAGAGATTATGCAAAAAGCACATGATAGAGATACTGGGAACAGTATTCATGGATTAATGGGGATGGATTTAATAGACAAAGATGGAAATGTAAGTCCTCGTACAATTGAAATGTGGGGAGAAACTTATGATGTGAAAAATGATTTATCAAGAACAGTTATGGTATTTAAAGCACCAGCAGCGGTAAAAGGTACTAGATTTTTACAAATTCAAAATAAAGGAAGAGATGATGATAAATGGATATATTTACCAGCATTAGGTAGAGTAAGAAGAATATCATCTTCAGAAGGAAGTAGTTCTTTTATGGGGTCTGATTTCACTTATGATGATATGTCAAGTAGAGATGTAGATAAAGATACTCACAAATTATTAAAAGAAGAAAAATTAGGAAACTATGATTGTTATGTAGTAGAATCACAAGCTAAAAATCCTGAGGATTCACAATACAAAAAAATTATATCGTGGATAACAAAAGATAGTTATATAGCAGTAAAAATAGATATGTATAGCAAAAAAACAGGAAAAATTCAAAAAGAAGCTTCTGTGAAACAAAATATAAAAAAAATTGGTAAAATTTGGACAATATTTGAAACAACAATGAAAGATATGGAAAACGGACATAGTACTAAGTTATATATTAAACAAAGTAAAAAAACAAAAGCTTACTATATAAAATATAATTCAAGAATGAATCCAAAAAGATTTACTCAAAGATATTTAAAGAATGGTAGATAAAAAATAGGAAAAAATTAATATACTTGCAACAACTTTATATATGGCAAGGGTTTATAGGTTTCACACTCCTTTTTCCCTTGCTTTAAAAAAATTAATTAGGAGAGGTGATTATAGATGAAAAAGATATCAATAATATTAATGGCTTTATTATTAGCGTTTAATGTGACAGTTATGGCAGATGGTTTTGATGATGAAGGATTTGGAGATGACACAGTAACAACTGCAACAGATACTGCTCAAGATAGTTCAAATTTTGGAGATGATATATCATCTAATTCTGAAAAAAGTGTAAAAACAGAGTTTAGCGGTAAATTGAAATTTGATAATAGATTAATCTTAGGAGATAACAATAGAGCTAATTCAAATCCAAATTTAGATTTGAATTTAAAGGTTACAAAAGCAAATTCAGAGCTTAATGCTACAATGAAATTTAATGAAGATGCAAAAACAGGAGAATTAAGTGAAGGATATTTAAAACTATATTATGATAATTTTGATATATCAGCAGGTAAAATGAAGGTAGTATGGGGAAAAGGGGATAAACTTCATGTTGTAGATAATTTGAATTCTGAAAATCTAACTGATTTTATAAATCAAGACTATTTAGATAGAAAAGTAGCAGAAAAAATGATAAAAATTAATTATTACATTGGAAATGGTAATTTAGAATTAGTTTATACACCAGAATTTACTCCAAATGCAATGCCTGTAGAAGATACTTGGAAAACTAATCAACAAAAAAGTATGGAGTCAATTTTAGAAAAAAAAGTATTTGATGATGAGTATGCAGACTTTACAGGTAAAATAGATGATGCTGTAAATTATATAGTTTCAAATAATCCATATATAAGTGATAAAACACAAGTTCCATTTAGTGCAGTTATGGATGTATTAAAAACTCAAAATAGTGCAATTTATGACGATATGAAAGCTAAAATAGATGATATGAAAGCTAAGTTTCAAAAACCACAAAAAATTGAAGATGGACAATTTGCAGCAAGATTTACAGATTCTATAAGTGGATTTGATTTTGGAGCATCATATTATTATGGAAAATTAAGAACTCCTTCATTTAATCCAACTACATTAGATATAAATTATGATAAAGTTCAAGTAATTGGAGCAGAATTAGGGAAAGTGTTATTAACATTTAATACTAGAGCAGAATTAGCATATTACTTAACTGAAGATACAGATGGAACAGATCCGTTAGTACATAATAATAAGATAGCTTGGATAGTTGGAGCTGATAGAGATTTACCTATTCATAATATGAATATTAATTTTCAAGTTAAAAGTGAAAAAATATTAAATGATGATAAAATAAGTGCATCTGATGTGGATTACAATAAAGATGGTTATTTTACAGATATGATAGTTGGTAAAATTGGAGATAAATTTAAAAATGAAACAATATTACCAGAAGTACAATTTGTATATAATGTAGAATCAAAAGATTATATGGTTAATACACAAGTTGAATATAAATTAAAAGATGATACAAGTATGACTGCTATGTATAAGATATTTGGTGGAGATAACAATACTATATTTGGTGAATTTGATAAAAACGATTATGCAGCATTAAATTTTGAATATGATTTTTAAAAAAAATGGGGTTTGCTAGTGGCAAGCCCCATTTTTTTATTCATAAAATAATGAATTATAACCTAAAAAAATATTTTTTAAAAAAATAAAAAAAAACGGTTGACAAATTAAAAGAAATGATATATAATAAGCTTCGTCAACGGGGGAAACCCAAATGACGAAAAGTGCCGCCTTAGCTCAGTTTGGCCAGAGCAGCTGACTTGTAATCAGCAGGTCATCCGTTCGAATCGGATAGGCGGCTCCATAATAAATTGGTGAGGTTCCCGAGTGGCTAAAGGGAGCAGACTGTAAATCTGCCGGCTCCGCCTTCGAAGGTTCGAATCCTTCTCTCACCACCATTTATATGACAATAATTCAAATTTATGCCTTCTATATGATTATAGAAGGTATTTTTGAATATGAATTTAAAGATAAATAAAATGTTGTAGAGTAAATATAATTTAATTGTATTTGAGTTTTAAGTTGGGAAACTTATTTTTAAACATCTTTAATTTTTAATGGTAGGATTGACTCACAAAACGGTATATAGAAAACTATCTTTTGTGATATAATCATAGTATTTTTAAAATTAATAAAAATAGGAGGTAATAAAGAAATGGCAAAAGAAAAATATGAGAGAACGAAACCGCATGTAAACATTGGTACAATAGGTCATGTTGATCATGGTAAGACAACAACAACAGCTGCTATATCAAAAATATTAGCAGATAAAGGGTTAGCAGAAAAAGTGGATTTTGAAAATATAGATCAAGCTCCAGAAGAAAGAGAAAGAGGAATAACAATAAATACAGCTCATGTGGAATATGAAACAGAAGCAAGACATTATGCTCATGTGGATTGTCCAGGCCATGCTGATTATGTAAAAAACATGATCACAGGAGCAGCTCAAATGGATGGAGCTATATTAGTAGTATCAGCAGCAGATGGTCCAATGCCTCAAACAAGAGAACATATATTACTAGCAAGACAAGTAGGGGTTCCTTACATAGTAGTATACTTAAATAAAGCAGATATGGTAGAAGATGAAGAATTATTAGAATTGGTAGAAATGGAAGTAAGAGAACTATTAAGTGAATATCAATACCCAGGAGATGATGTGCCAGTAATAATAGGATCATCATTAAAAGCATTAGAAGGGGATAAAAAATATGAAGATAAAATAATGGAATTAATGGCTGCAGTGGATGAATATATTCCAACACCAACAAGACCATTAGATCAACCATTCTTGATGCCAATAGAAGATGTATTTACAATAACAGGAAGAGGAACAGTTGTAACAGGAAGAGTAGAAAGAGGAATAGTAAAAGTAGGAGAAGAAATTTCAATAATAGGAATAAAAGATACAGTAAAAACAACAGTAACAGGAGTAGAAATGTTTAGAAAACTGTTAGATCAAGGTCAAGCAGGAGATAACATAGGAGTATTATTAAGAGGAATAAAAAAAGAAGATGTGGAAAGAGGACAAGTATTAGCAAAACCAGGAAGTATAACACCACATACAAAATTTAAATCAGAAGTATATGTATTGAAAAAAGAAGAGGGTGGAAGACATACACCATTCTTTGCAGGATATAGACCACAATTTTATTTCAGAACAACAGATATAACTGGATCAATCAAATTACCTGAAGGAGTAGAAATGGTAATGCCAGGAGATAATATAGAAATGGAAATAGAATTAATTCATCCAATTGCAATGGAAAAAGGATTAAAATTTGCAATTAGAGAGGGTGGAAGAACTGTAGGAGCTGGAGTAGTTGCTACTATAATGGAATAATTTTATAGATTAAAAATATAAAAACAGCAGGCTTTTGCCTGCTGTTTTTATTTGAAACAAATAGTTGACATATACTGTTTAAAAAGATATAATTATATTACAAAACGTAATGAGAGGAGAGCATAATATGTCAAAGAATCAAATTTTACAAGAAAAAGCTACAGAAGTTAGAAGAGACATTATCAAAATGATTACAGAAGCTAGTTCAGGGCATCCAGGAGGATCTTTATCAGCTGCAGATATAGTGACAGCACTTTATTTTGAAGTTATGAATATTGATCCAAAGAATCCTAAAAAAGAGGATAGAGATAGATTCGTTCTTAGTAAGGGGCATGCTTCACCTTTATTATATTCTGTTTTAGCAGAAAGAGGATATATAGCAAAAGATAGTTTGAAATCTTTTAGAAGATATGGATCTAAATTACAAGGACATCCAGATATGAATAAAGTTCCAGGAGTTGAAATTTCAACAGGATCATTAGGGCAAGGATTATCTGTTGCAAATGGAATGGCTATATCAGGAAAATTATATAATAATAATTATAGAGTTTATGCTTTATTAGGAGATGGAGAATTACAAGAAGGGCAAGTTTGGGAAGCTGCAATGACATCTGCTCAGTATAAGTTAGATAATCTAACTATATTCATTGATAACAATGGATTACAAATAGATGGAAATGTAAGTGATGTAATGAATGTTGCACCAATAGATGAAAAATTTAAAGCTTTTGGATGGAATGTAATAAGTATAGATGGACATAATTTTGATGAAATATTAGCTGCTGTAGAAAAAGCAAAATCAGTAAAAGGGATGCCTACAGCAATAGTAGCAAAAACTATAAAAGGAAAAGGAGTATCATTTATGGAAAATGTAGCAGGATTCCATGGCCAAGCTCCAACTAAAGAACAAGAAGAGATAGCATTAAAAGAACTTGGAGAATAAGAATTATAAATTTAAATTTTTTAGTTTAAACTAGGGAGGTTACTATAGATGAAAAAAGCAACACGTGAGGCATACGGGGAAGCATTAGCAGAATTAGGAAGAAAAAATAAAGATATAGTTGTGTTAGATGCAGATTTATCAAAATCTACAAAGACAGCAACATTTAGAGCAGAATTTCCAGAAAGACATATTAATGTTGGAATTTCAGAACAAGATTTAATGGGAACAGCAGCAGGAATTTCTACAACAGGGAAAATACCTTTTGCATCTACATTTGCAGTATTTGCAGCAGGAAGAGCATTTGAACAAATAAGAAATACAATAGGATATCCACATTTAAATGTAAAAATATGTCCAACACATGCAGGAATATCTGTTGGAGAAGATGGTGGTTCTCATCAATCAATAGAAGATATAGCACTTATGAGAACAATACCAGGAATGACTGTAATATGTCCAGCTGATGCAGTAGAAACAAAAAAAGCTGTATTTGCAGCAGCAGAATATAATGGGCCTGTTTATATAAGACTTGGAAGACTTGCTACAGAAGTTTTATATGATGAAAATTATAAATTTGAAATAGGAAAAGCAAATGTATTAAAAGATGGAAAAGATATATCAATTTTAGCAACTGGTTTAATGGTTCCAGAAGCAGTAGAAGCATCTAAAATATTAGAAGCTGAGGGAGTTTCTGTAAGAGTGATAAATATATCAACAATAAAACCACTTGATGAGGCTACAGTTTTAGCAGCTGCAAAAGAAACAAAATTCTTAGTAACTGCAGAAGAACATTCTGTAATAGGAGGACTTGGAGGAGCTGTAGCAGAATTAGTTACAGATAAATATCCAACAAAAGTAGTTAAAGTAGGAATTTATGATAGATTTGGTGAAAGTGGAAAAGGTGAAGAGTTATTGGAAAAATTCAACTTAAAAGCAAAAGATATTGTAGCTAAAATAAAAGAAAATTTATAAAAAATAGGGTGAACATGTAAGTCACAATATTATCAAGCTAAGAACTGGGCTTGCCAACGGCAAGCCCCTACAGTATTAATTTATTTTATAATGTAGGGGTTTTGCCGTTGGCAAACCCGATATAAAATTATAAATTATCCTTAACTTGACGACATTGACATGTAGGTTTGACCCTACAAATATTAATAAAGTCAAAAGTTATTTATTGATTTAGAAATATATTGAGATTAGTATAGGAGTGACTTAAAAATAAGATTTTAATTTTGTTTTAAAATATGAAAATCTTATTTTTTTGAAATTCAATAGGAGAGAAAAATGATAGAATTTATAAATGTAACTAAAAGAAAAACAAAAGGAAGAAGAATAATATTAAATAATATAAATTTTAAAATTAATGAAGGCGATTTTGTATATCTTGTTGGAGAATCAGGGTCTGGAAAAACAACCTTACTTGAGATGATTTATGGAAAATCAATAGCTAATAATGGAACTATTATAATAAATGGGAAAAAAATCTCTGAATTAAAATCGAAAGAATTGCAAAAGTTAAGAAAAAATATAGGAATAATATTTCAAGATATGAAATTATTTGAAAAGAAAAGTGTAAAAAAAAATATAGAATATAGATTAAAAATAACTAATGATTATTCAGAAGAAGAGATTAACGATAGAATAGATGGAATCTTAGATTTTTTAAAGCTAAAAGATAAAAAGTATGAAATAGTGAATGAATTATCAAAAGGAGAAAAACAAAGAGTTGCAATAGCAAGAGGATTGGTAACAAATCCAGATATAATTTTATGTGATGAAATAACTGCAAACATAGATTATGATAATAGTTTGAATATTATGAAAATATTATATGCTATGCAAAAACAAAGAGGCTGCACAATAATATTCTCTACTCATAACAAAAATATTATAAAAGATTTCCCAAATAGAGTTATAGAAATAAAACAAGGAGAAATTAATAATGAGGATTAAAAATAAATTTTTAGAAGAAACTGGTGGAAATATTCGAAGTGAAAAAGAACTATTTTTATTTACTACAATAACTTTATTTGTTATTATTTTTATTATTGATTTTTTTTCAGTTTCCATATTGAATTTAGTTGACATAAATAGTTATGTAAAGAAAAATTTACAGATAAGAGCTTATTTAGAAGATAGCTTAACAGATTCTGGAATAAAATCTGTGATTAGAGATATTCAAAATTTAAAAGATGTGAAATCTATAAAGTATATATCAAAAGAAACAGCTTTGAAAAATGTAGAAAAAAGTTTAGAGACAAAACTTAATTATTCTGAAAATCCTTTACCAAATGCTTTGCAAATAGAAATTTATTCTATTGAAAATATAGATAAAATTTCATCATTTATAAGAAATGAACCTGGAATTGTTGAGGTAGATGTTAAGAGTAATTTTTTAAAAAAAATTAGTAAGTTTATAGATGAAATAAATGGAAGTTTTATATTTATATTTATTTTTTTATTATTAATAATATTTATATTAATTGTAAACCTAATTCACACGACTATAAGGCAAAGAAAAAAAGATATAGGGCTAATGTATTGGTTAGGTGCAGAACTGTTATATATTAAAATTCCATTTATAATAGAATCTATGATAGCTACAGTTATAGCAACTATATTTTCAAGTGCAATATTTTTAGTTGGATATATATATATAAAAAATAAAATTGAACAATTGGGGATGTTTATAGTACTTCCAGAAATATCTAAAATAGGATTTGGACTATTTTTAGTTTTTTTATTAACATTATTAGTAACAGGAATAGCTAGTTATTTTTCTATAATATTATATTTGAGAAGTTGTGAGGATTAGTATGAAAAAAATAATATTTATATTTATAATATGTATTAACTATATATTTTATGCAGATACAATAGAAAATATGAACAGCAGGATAAAAGTGATAAACAGTAAAATAAAAAAAAGTAAAATTAAAGTAACTGGTTTGAAAAAAGAGGAAAAAAATATTATAAAAAAAATAAAAAAAATAGATTTAGAATTGAAAAAAGTTAAAAGAGAATACTATGAAGTTGAAAGTAAATATGTAGGTTTAAATAGAAAAATAGATTATTCTCATATAAACATAAAATTTATGGAAAAAGAAATTTGGAGTAAAAATGAGAATATAAAAAAATATATTACTTCTTGGTATAAATATGGGGGAAAATTAAAATTAGAATATATACTCTCAGGAAATACTATTTATGATGTAATTAATAGAGAGGGAAATTTAAAAAAAATACTTAATTTTAATAAAAAATATATATCAAATGTAATGGAAAAACAACAAAAAGTTAAAATTCAAAAAAGTAAGATAGAAATGGAAAGAAATGAAGTATCTAAATTAAAAAAAGATTTGAGAGCAAAAAAAAATGAGATATCTAAAAAGCAATATGAAAAGAAAAAATTAATAAACAGTTTGAAGAATAAAGAAAATTATTATAATTCTTTAGTTAAAGATTTAAGAAATGAAAAAAAACAGATAGAAAAAGAGATAAGTGATATAATAAAAAGTAAAACAGATATGAAAAAAAATAAAAATTTAAAATATATAAAAAATAAAATTAAAGAATTGAAATATCCTATAAATGGGAAAATTTTAGTTAGATATGGAGAATATAAAAATATAGGAAATGGAAATAAGATAAAAAGTTCAAGGATAGAGATAAAAGGTAAAATAGGCGATAGGGTTAAAGCATCTGGAAAAGGGAGAGTTATATTTTCTGGTAAATTAGAACATATGGGAACTGTTATAATAGTTGACCATGGATATGGATTAACTACAATGTATGCTAATCTAATAGCTTCATACGTCCATGAAGGGAGTATTGTAATTTCAGGAGAGAAAATAGGAGTATTAGGATTATCGGAAACAGGAGAAGCAGTCTTATATTTTGAAACAAGATTGGGAGTTAGTATGATAAATCCAATGATATTTTTAAAAAAGTAATCTGAAATATCAGTTGCTTTTTTGTAGGTCAAATAATAATTGATGAAAGAGAATAAAAAACTATGAAAAAATATTACTATAATATATTGTTTTTTTTATTGGGAGTATCTATTTTTTATATAATATATAAATTAAAAAAAAAATGGTTAAAGTATAAAAGGAATAAAAAGTTTAAACATGGATTTGAAGAGGAAAAAAAAGCGGAATACTTTTTAAAAAATAGTGGGTATAAAACATTAGAATATCAAAAAGAAATAATTATAAAAGTAAAATCTAATAAAGATGAAATAGAGATGAAAATCAGACCTGATTATATTGTGAAAAAGGGATTTGAAAAATATATAGCAGAAATCAAGACAGGAGAATTTGCTCCAAAATTAACCAATAAATCAACAAGAAGACAGTTGTTAGAATATTATTTTATGACAGAATATAATGGGATTTTATTGGTAGATATGGATAAAAAAACAATAGAGAAAATAAAATTTTTTAGTCCAAAAATTGAGAGATTGAAATATAAAGTTTTTCTATTAAGAGTAATTTTAATATTTCTTTTAATTTTAATCGGTGGTGTGATTTTAAATTATATAGGAACGTCTTAAAAATATAAGAAATTTATTTTTAAGACGTTCCATAAATGGATAGGTGTATAATATGAAAATAGGTATAATATATAATAAAAATAAAATTAATGCAGTTGAATTTTACGAAATACTTATAAAATTTTTAAAAGATAAAAATATAAATTTTACCGAAGATATTAATGATGAAAAAATAAAATATTTAATAACAATAGGTGGCGATGGAACATTACTAAACGCAAGTAAAAAAATTATAGGAAGAGATATATTGGTTTTTGCTGTTAATATGGGTAAATTAGGTTTTTTAACTGAGATAAAAGAGGAAGAAGCATTTGAAATTATAGAAAATGTTTTTAATAATAATTTTTCAATAGAAGAAAGAGAATTTTTAGAAATAAAAATAAACGATAAGCTATATTATGCTTTGAATGATGCAGTTTTGGCAAAAGGGGATATATTAGCAAGATTGATAAAAATTAGCGTATTTGCAGATCTGAATTTTGTAAATACTTATAGAGCTGATGGAATTATTATTTCTACTGCAACAGGCTCAACAGCGTATTCATTATCTGCAGGAGGTCCTATTTTGACGCCTGATTTAAGTGCTTTAATAGTTAATCCTATTGCACCACATACTTTAAGTGCTAGACCAATAGTTATGTCAGGAGATAAAAAATTATCATTTTCATTTATAGAAGATGAAAGTGATATATATATTACAATTGATGGACAAGAAAGTATAAAAATAAATAATGATGATAATTTAAGAATTACATTGTCAAACAAAAAATTAAGATTAATAAGACCAAATAAAAGAGATTATTTTGCAGTGTTAAGAGAAAAATTAAAGTGGGGAGACGAATTATGTTAAGAGAATTAAAAATAGAAAACTTAGCAATAATAAAAAGTCTTGATTTAGAGCTAGAGAATGGATTGGTAGTGCTAACAGGGGAAACAGGAGCTGGAAAATCAATTATATTAGACGGTATAAATATGCTTATAGGAGAAAAAATCTCTACAGAAATGATAAGAAGCGATGAGAAATATGTGGCATCAGAAGGAGTATTTGAAATTTCTAAAGATACAGAGATAGAATTAAAAGAGATGGGAATAGATATGGAAGATGGGGAAATAATAGTAAGAAGAGAACTATATAAAAATGGAAGAGGAAAAATATTTTTAAATGGGAAAAGAGTTCCTGCTTCTACATTAAAAAAAATCATGAATTCAGTTATAGATTTAGTTGGGCAACATGAACATCAAGCTTTATTAGATAAAAAATATCATATAAAATTAATTGATAAATTTTTAGATGAAGATGGAGTGAAATTAAAAAAAGAGGTAGAGGATATATATTTTAGCTATAAAGAGATTATAAAAAAAATAGAAAATAATGAATTAATTCAAAAAGAATTGAAAGATAAAAAAGAATTATATGAATTTCAATATAATGAAATTGAAGAAGTAGACCCAAAGGAAAATGAAGATGAAGTTTTAGAAGAAGAGTATAAAAAACTTTTTAATGCTGGAAAAATAAAAGAAAGCTTATCATTATCAAGAATTCTCTTGAAAGATGGAGAAAAAAATGTAATGGGGATGATATCAAAATCTAAAAATGCAATATCAAACATATCTAGGTATGGAAAGGAATTTAAAGAAATTCTTGAAAAACTTGCAAATATCTATTATGATATAGAAGAAGCTGTGTATGGGATAGAAAATAGTGAAGCAGATGTTGAAATTGATGAGTATAGATTAAACAAAGTAGTAGAAAGATTGGATAAAATAAATAATCTGAAAAAAAAATATGGATATGATATTAAAGAACTATTGATTTATAAACAAGAAATAGAAGAAAAACTAAATAAAATAGATAATAATACAATTAATGAAACTGAATTGTTAAAAGAAAAAAGCAGGACAGAAGAGAAATATGAAAAAAAATCAAAAGAATTAACAGAAAAAAGAAGGAAAATAGGTGAATACATAGTATATAAACTAATAGAAGAGCTTAGTGATTTAAATATGAAAGGTATAAAATTTGAAGTTGAAATTAAATCAAAAAAAGAAATTTCTAAAACAGGTAGAGATAATGTAGAGTTTTTAGTTTCGACTAATATAGGAGAAGAGCTAAAATCATTATCTAAAATAGTATCAGGAGGAGAAGTTTCTAGAATTATGCTTGCATTAAAAGCTATTTTTTCAAAAGTAGATAATATTCCAATATTAATATTTGATGAAATTGATACAGGAATAGGAGGCGAGACAGTAAGGAAAGTTTCTGAAAAATTAAGAGGGATTGCAGACAATGTACAAGTTGTGTGTATAACTCATTCGCCACAAATAGCAGCAGTGGCAAATCAACATTTTTATATAGAAAAAAATATATTGGATGAAAAAACTTCAACTAACGTTACAAAATTAAATTATGAAGCTAGAGTTAATGAAATATCAAGAATGCTTGGGGGAGAAGCTATTTCAGAAGCAGTAAAAAATCATGCAAAGGAATTATTAAAGGAGGGGTTAAAGTGAACTATGAAAAAATTGCAGTAGATACAATATCGGATATATCAGAAAAGATAATAGGAGTCAAAGGAGAGGCATCTTATGTATGTGAGGAGATATCACCAATTTCTGTGGAAAATACTACAATAATAATTGGTATAGCAGGTCAAATAAAAGGTCAGCTTATTTTTGGTTTTACGGAGGAAACGGTAAGAGCTATAGCTTCTAAAATGATAGGTCAAAAAGTAGAAATGATAGATGAGCTTGCAATGAGTGCTATTGCTGAATTTGCAAACGTTTTATCAGGTAATGTAACTATAAATTTGGTGGAATCAGGGTCAAAAAGATTGGGAGTTTCACCGCCTTCTATAGTAACAGGAAAACATATGAAAATTTCAACAAAGATAAAGCCAATACATAAATTTAAAATTGAATATAGTGGAATTGGGGATATAACACTAAATATTGCATTAAAAGAGAAAACCAATAAATAGAGAGGAGGAATAAAATGAGAGTTGAATATATAAATCCTTTTGTTGCAGCAACTTTTGAGATATTAAAAACAGTAGCTAATGTGACTCCTAAAAAAGGAAAAGTAATTTTAAAAAATGAGCCTGTACCAAGTTATGGAGTATCAGTATTGGTTGGAGTAGTAGGAGAAGTAAAGGGACAAATAGCATATAGTTTATCTGAAGAAGCAGCAATGAAAATAGCATCAGCAATGATGATGGGAATGCCAGTTGAAGAGTTTGATGAAATGGCAAAAAGTGCTATTTCAGAATTAGCAAATATGATAACAGGAAATGCAAGTACACAAATATCAGCACAAGGTTTAGTTGTGGATATTTCACCACCTACTTTAGTAACTGGAAGCAATGTACATATTAGTACTGGAAATATGCAAACAATAGTTATTCCTGTGGAGACTGAATTAGGAATATTTGAGATAAATATTGCATTGGAATAGTAATGGGAATAAAAGAGGATATTGAGGAATATGTTGACTATATAAAATTTGAAAAAGGATTATCTGAAAACACGGTATTAGCATATAACTCTGATTTGAAAGAATTTTTTAAATCTCTTGAGTGGGTTGATTATAAAAATGTTACAGAAGATGATATATTAAGATATATCGAAAAACTAAAGCAAGGAAAAGAATCTACTTTATTAAGAAAAGTTACTTCAATAAGAACTTTTTATACATATTTATTTAAGTCAGGAAAAATTGATGAAATTCCAACAGAAAATTTAGATAATTTGAAAAAAAGTAGTTATATGCCAGAAGTTTTATCGTTAGATGAGATAAAATCAATAATATTAGCAATTGATAGTAGCTTAAGAGGAAAAAGGGATAAACTAATATTACAGCTTTTAGTAGCAACTGGAGCTAGAATTTCTGAAATATTAGGATTGAAAATAGAAGATATAGATGAAAATATGCAATTTATAAAAATAAAAGGAAAAGGGAATAAATTAAGAATTATTCCTTTATATAAAGAGATTTCGGAAGAAGTTTATTTTTATTTAAAAAATATTAGAAACAAAATTGCAAAAGATCCTTTATCTTTTTTATTGTTTGATGGAGTATCAAGAACAACATTTTGGAAAAGAGTAAAAATATATGCTAAAAATGCAGGTATAAAAAAAAATGTATATCCGCATATTTTTAGACATTCAATGGCTACACTTATGATAAAAAATGGAGCTGATTTGAGAATTGTTCAAGAAATATTAGGACATAGTAGTATTTCAACAACAGAAATTTATACTCATATTGGTAATAGTGACTTGAAAAATATTTACAATAGAATTGGTATAGGAGAAGATTTGGATGTTTGATAAAATTTTTAGTATGTTAGATCCAAAATATTTGGAAGTGAAAGCATTAATAAAAAAAAGAAATTTATATGAAGCATATCAAAAATTAAAATATGAAGAAGATGATAATTCTAATTTTTTAAAAGGAATAATATTTCAACTTTTAAAAAATTATAAAAGGTCATTAAAAGAGCTATTGAAAATAGATGAAATGAAAGAGGAAGAATTAGAAGAAATATATTATGAAATATTAGGAACAGCATATTTAGAAGAAAAAAATTATTTAGATGCAACTAAAAATTATTTGAAAGCTTTAAATATGAATAAAAATAATTTTTATTGTAAGTATAACTTGGCTAATATATATATTTTTCAAAAAAATTATAATAGAGCATATGTTATATATGAAGAACTAATAAAAGAAAAACCTGAAGATAAAATTATAGAAAATAATTTTAATCTGCTTAAAGAGAAAGTGAATAAATAAAAAAGTTAGAGGTATTAAAAAATAATTAACCAATTCATCTAAGAATCTAATATCAAGAATAACAAAAAACTTGATATTAGATTCAAGGTAATTCTCAAAATAATTTGTACCGCTTTTAATATTCAAAAAAATTCTTAGAATTAAATTTAAAAGGATTATATTTATAAAATCGTATAGTTAAAGAATATAAAGGAAATAAATTATTTTTAAATAATTGTTAAATACAAAAACAAAAATATATTGGAGGTAAAAAATGAAAAAAATTATGTTAGGCGTTAGTTTGTTAATAATGATGTTTATAAGTGGGTGTTCATCAACTCCTAATTATAATAGTATGTTATTTAAAGCTATAAAAACAAGAAATAGTCAAGGAGTCAAAGAAAACCTTTCAAAAATTGAAAATGTTGAAAAGAAAAATTTTTGGGGTGATACTCCTTTAACTTATGCAATAAAAAAAGGAAATGTGGAAATTGTTAAATTATTGGTTGAAGGTGGAGCGAATGTTTTTTATGTAGATAAAAACAACAAAACAACTTTTTATATTGCAGTAGAAAGCAACAAAACTGATATTGCTAAATATTTTATAGAAAAAGGTGTTGATGTTAAACAAGAAGATAAATCAGGAAAGTTCCCATTAATTAAAGCTGTGAAAAATAAAAATGTTGAACTTGTTGAAGCTATTTTAAAAAAAGGTGAAAATGCAAATAGAAAAAATAAGAAATTAGAAAAACCAATTACATTTGCAATTAAAAATGGAAATGAAAAGATTGTTGAGCTATTAATAAAATATGGTGCTGATGTTAACTCTATATGTGATAAAAATGAGGATTATCCATTACATTTATCAGTTAGGAAAAAGAATTATAAAATTTCTGAGTTATTAATTAATAATGGAGCTCTTGTGAATGCAAAAAATAAGAAATTAGAAAATCCAATTATACTTGCAATTAAAGGCGAAGATGAGAAGATTGTAGAACTTCTAATAAATCATAATGCTGTTATTAATTCAGATGACTATTATCCATTACATTTATCAGTTAGAGAAAAGAATTATAAAATTTCTGAATTGTTGATTAATAATGGAGCACTTGTAAATGTGAAAAATAACTTAGGAATAACTCCAATTGAAATTTCAAGTGAAAAAGGAGATTTAAAAATAACAAATTTATTACTTGATAATAAAGGGAAAGTTACAGGAAGAGTATTAGAAAGTGTAATATTTAATAATGATGGCAATATGTTTAAACTATTATTAGAAAAAAGGAAGTTAGATATAAAAAATGCACAAGTATTTCTAACGCCTTTCAAGGTTTCGCTTAGAGGTGATGAATCTCGAAATAATAGTTTAAGTTTTCTTGAATATATGTTTGAAAGAGATAGTGATAAGATATTAAAAGTGTTATTGGAAAAAAATTATAATCTTAATTTTAAAGAGATGTATATTAAAGCATTGGACAAAAATAAATTATCAATAATGAGATTATTATTAGATAATAGAAAAGTTTCAATAAATGATAAAATAGATACAGATGGTTTTAAATTTTCTATTGGAAAATTTAAATTTGATTCTGCTAAATATTATTCGCAATTGTATTATTTAATAAATAAGCCTAAAGCAGTTAAAATAAGAGAAGATAGCAAAAGTATAACTTATTCTCTTTATGATTATAAAAAAAGGCTACCTTTAATAAGAGAATTAGTTAGAAGAGGTGCTAATGTTGATGAAAAAATATCTGGAAAAACATTAAAAGAAATTGCAACGCAAAAAAAAATGAAAGCAGTTGTAAATATATTAAATAGTAAATAGAAAAAATAAATGGGTGTAATCATAACGCCCATTTTATTTTTTTCTATATAAGGAATTAAAAGTAATTCCTTATATTATGGTAATATATCTTTTTAAAATATGAAAACTTATAATTAAAAATAGTTTTATTTAGTATTATAAATATGGTATAATTAAATAGAAAAGAATAAATATGAAATTGGAAGGATAGAAAGATGAAAGGAAAATTTGCACATTTACATTTACATACAGAATATAGTCTTTTAGATGGAGTGGGTAAAATAGATGAATATTTAAATAGAGCTAAAGAATTAGGGATGGATGCTATAGCTATAACAGATCACGGGAATATGTTTGGAGCTATGGAATTTTATAAAAAAGCTCTAAAAGCAGGAATAAAACCTATAGTAGGAATAGAAAGTTATATTGCAGAGGGAAGTGCATTAGAAAGAAAAGGCGAGATTTTTCATCTTATTTTATTAGCTAAAAATAAAGAGGGATATAAAAATCTTATAAAATTATCATCATTTGGGTATATAAATGGGTTTTATCGTAAGCCTAGAATTGATAAAGAAATTTTGAAAAAACATAGCAATGGAATAATAGCATTATCTGCTTGTATGAAAGGTGAAATTCCATATTATTTATTAAATAATAAAGAGGAAAAAGCTAGAAATAGTTTAAAAGATTATATTGAAATTTTTGGAAAAGATAATTTTTATATAGAACTACAGGATAATGGAGTTATTGGGCAAAAAGAGTTAAATGATAAATTATATAGTCTAGCACAAGAGTTTGAAATTAAAGTAGTTGCTACTAATGATGTTCATTATGTAAATACAGGAGATGAAGCACTACAAGATATTGTAATATGTATTCAAACAGGAGCGAAATTGACAGATGCCAAGAGAATGAGGATAAATACAAACGAATTATATTTAAAAAGTTATGAACAAATGTATGAAAGACTAGGAAGATATGAAGGGGCAATTGAAAATAGTATTGAGATAGCTAAAAAATGTAATTTAGAATTAAATTTAGGTGGGTTTAAATTTCCTCATTATGAAATTCCAGAAGATGAAAAAAATATAGATACATTTTTAGAAAAGCTTATAAAAAAAGGGATTGTAAGACGCTATGGAGAAAATATTAAAAGAGAAATTTTAGAAAGAGTTAATTATGAACTTGAAGTTATAAAGAAAATGGGATATTCTGGATATTTTGTAGTTGTATGGGATTTTATAAATTATGCTAAAAGTCAAAAAATTCCAATTGGACCTGGAAGAGGTTCTGCTGCAGGAAGTATAGTTGCATATCTTTTAGGAATTACAGAAATTGATCCAATAAAATATAATCTTATTTTTGAAAGATTTTTGAATCCTGAAAGGGTAAGTATGCCAGATATAGATATTGATATTTGCCAAGAAAGAAGGCAAGAATTGATAAATTATGTTGTAAATAAATATGGAAAGGATAGAGTTGCACAAATCACTACATTTGGGACAATGAAAGCAAGAGCTGCTATTAGAGATATTGGAAGAGTTATGGGTGTGCCACTATCTAAAATAGATAAAGTAGCAAAGCTTATACCTCATAATATGACTATAGGAAAAGCATTAAAAGAAAATGAAAAATTAAGAGAATTTTATCAAAAAGATATAGAAATAGAAAAAGTATTAGAATATTCAAAAAGAATAGAAGGAAAGGTTAGGCATGTATCAATACATGCAGCAGGAATAGTTATTTCTAAAAATCCATTAGATGAAGAAGTTCCACTTTATTCTGATAAAAAAACTGGAACTGTAGCTACACAATATCAAATGAAAGAATTGGAAGAAATCGGACTTTTAAAAATGGATTTTTTAGGTCTTAGAAATCTTACAATAATTCAAAGAACAATTGATTATATTAAAATGAATAAGAAAATAAATATTGTTTTAGAAAATATAGATATAAAAAATGAAAAAAGCTATAAAATATTACAAAATGGGAATACATTAGGAGTATTTCAATTAGAATCAGAAGGAATTAGACGACTTACAATGAAATTAATTCCAGAAAGATTTGAGGACATAACAGCAATACTTGCATTATACAGACCAGGTCCATTAGGAAGTGGAATGGTAGATGATTTTATAAAATCAAAACATGGAGAGCAAGCTATAAAATATCCACATCCTATGTTAGAAGAAGTATTAAAAGAGACATATGGGGTTATATTGTATCAAGAGCAAGTTATGAAAATAGCTAATTTAATGGGGGATTATTCATTAGGAGAAGCAGATATTTTAAGAAGAGCTATTGGAAAAAAGATTCCAGAAATAATGGAAGAAAATAGAGCTAAATTTGTAAGAAGGGCAAAAGAAAATGGAGTAAAAGCGGAAAAAGCAGAAGAGATATTTAACTTAATTGATAAATTTGCTGGATATGGATTTAATAAATCACATTCAGCTGCTTATGCAATGATTGCATATTGGACAGCTTATTTTAAAGCAAACTTTCCAGTTGAATTTTATGCAGCACTTATGACTTCTGAGAAAAATAATATTGAGAAATTAGCAATATATATAGAAGATGCAAAAAAAAATGGAGTGAAAGTATTACAACCTGATGTTAATCACTCATTTTCAAATTTTGCGATTGAAAATAATAATGTTAGATTTGGAATAGCAGCAGTAAAAAATATAGGTGAAGGTATAGTCAATAAAATTACAGAAGAACGAGAAAAAAATGGAGAATATACAAATTATGAAGAGTTTGTATATAGAACTAAAAAAATTGGTATGAATAAAAAAAGTTTAGAAGCTTTAATTATATCGGGCTGTTTGGATGGTATGCCTGGAAATAGAAAAGAAAAATTTGAATCTGTAGAGGATGTTTTGTCAAAAGTTGGGAAAAGAATAGCAAGAGATGAAAATTTGCAAATATCTTTATTTGGTGGCGGAACTATTTTAGATAAGTTTATTATGCCACATTTAGATGATTATTCAGATGAAGAAAAATTAAATGGAGAAAAAGAATATTTAGGATTATATTTTACTGGTCATCCATTAGATAAATATAAAGAGATATTTGAAGTTTTTAAATTTAAAAAATTAAAATCGATTCTTGAAGAAGATATAAATAGATTTAAAACTGTTGGGATAATTAGAGAATTAGTAAGAAAAGTTACAAAGTCCGGGCAAGTAATGGCATTTTTTCTATTAGAAGATTATAGTGGAACTGCAAAGACAATGATATTTCCGAAAAGCTACATGAGATATAGTCACAATTTATTAGAAAATAAAGTTGTTATTATAGATGGAGTTTTAACTGTAGATTCATTTGGAAATATTGAAGAGAAAAAAATTATTGCAAATGAAGTATATGATATAGGAGATTTGGAAGAGATATCAGGTATGAATGTTTATATATTAATAGAAGAAGAAGATAAATATAAGATAGATCAATTAAAAGCAATATTACTAAGACATCTTGGAAAAAATCAAGTTATATTAGCGTTAAAAAAAGAAAAAGAAAAAAGATTATTAAGATTAGGAAGAGGATTTTATGTGTTGCCATCTATGGCGTTGGTAAATGATATAAAAAAATTGTTAGGAGAAGGAAAAGTAGTTATAAAATAGATATTTTAGTTTTTGGAATGTTTAAAAAATAAGTTTCTCATTTTTTGTTATAAAAACGCTTAAATGGTTATGTATTTTATAACAAAATAGGAAGGTTATTTTTAGCTGTTCCTTAGGTACAATAAAAAAATAAATTTGTCAAAATTGTTTGAGAAAATCTGTAGATACGTTCATATTTTTTAAACAAACGACTCATTAATTTTTTTAAAGTCCATTAGTAAAGAATATTTGAAAAATTTGGAGGTGTTATAAATGTTAAGAAAGTCTAAATTAGAATTTCCAGAGGAGATATTATTTGCTTTGAGAGAAAATGAGAACTTTTTTTTGAAAGAGATAAAAGTAATTGCAGCAGTTAACTATTATAAAGAAAAAAGATTATCAGTAGGACAAGCAGCTGAATTAGCAGAAATGAGCGAGGAAGAGTTTATAAAATATTTAGGTGGAAAAAAAATTTCAATATTTCAATTTGAAAATGAAGAAGAATTATTGGAGGATATAAAAAATGCGTAAAGTTATAGTAAATTCAACACCGATAATATCTTTATCATTAATAGATAGTTTATATATTTTAAAAGAGCTTTATGGAACTGTATTTATACCAAAAGCTGTATATGATGAAGTAGTAATAAAAGGAAAATCTAAAATCGGCTCTAATAATTTATTAGAGTGTGAATATATAAAAATTTTAGAAATAAAAAATAAAGAAGCTGAAAAACTTTTTAAAACAAATTTACATAGCGGAGAAGTAGAGGTTATGATTTTATATGATGAATTAAATGCAGATTTATGTATATTAGATGATTTGTTAGCAAGAAAATATGCAAAATATCTAAATTATAATATTACTGGAACAATCGGAGTATTATTAAAAGCTAAAGAGGTTGGATTAGTAAAAAATATAAAGCAATTACTTTTTGAGCTGATTAAGAATGGAATTTATATAGATAGAAAATTAATGAAAAAAGTTTTAGAATTAGCAAATGAAAATTAAAAATATAAAAAAATTATTAGGAGAAGGGAAAGTAGTTATAAAATAAACATTTTGTACAAAAGAGTAGTACAATTATAACAAAAAAGTTGCGATTACTTAAAAAATGTGGTAAAATGAAAGAAAAATAATTAAAGTTATAGGAGGGATATAAAGATGGAAGTAACTGAAATAAAGAAATTAATGGAGATACTAAATACTACAGATGTAACAGAAATTACTTTAGAAGCAGATGGAACAAAAGTATTATTAAAAAAAGATATGAACAAACAAAAGGTGGTAACAAAACCTGTGCCAGCAAAAGTAGAAAAAAAAGAGGAAGTTAAAGAAGAAAGCGAATATTTGTATTCTCTTAACATTGGAAAAATCTTTTATAAAAAAGATATAAAAGAAGGAACTGCTATTTCTGAAAATGAAATAATAGGATATATAGAAGCAATTGGAGTAAAAACAGATATAATAAGTGATAAATCAGGAATAATTAAAGAATTATTAGTTAAAACTGGAGAAAATGTAGAATTTGGGAAAGCTATAATAAGCTTAGCCAAAAAATAAGGAGGTTTCTAAATGTTTAAAAAAATACTTATTGCCAATAGAGGTGAAATAGCGGTAAGAATAATAAGGGCAGCAAGAGAATTAGGAATAAAAAGTGTTGCAGTTTACTCTGAAGCAGATAAAAGTTCTCTACATGTAAGATTAGCTGATGAATCAGTTTGTATTGGTTCTGCTATGAGTACAGAAAGTTATTTGAAAGTTCCAAATATAATAGCTGCAGCAGAAATAACTAATGCAGATGCCATTCATCCTGGATATGGTTTTTTAGCGGAAAATGCTGAGTTTGCAAAAATATGTGCAAGTCATAATATTGTATTTATAGGACCTAGTCCTGAAATTATAATTAGTATGGGAGATAAAGCTACAGCAAAAGAAACAGCTGTAAAAAATAATGTGCCAGTTGTACCAGGAACAAAAGGAGTAGTAAAAGGAGTAGAAGCAGCAAAAAAAATAGTAAAAGAAGAAATAGGATATCCTGTAATGATAAAAGCTACTGCTGGTGGTGGTGGTAAAGGGATGAGAATAGCAAGAGATGAAAAAGAATTAGAAAAAAATATGGTTGCAGCAGAAAATGAAGCAAAAGCTGCATTTGGAAATCCAGATGTATATATAGAAAGATATGTAGAGCAACCAAAACATATAGAGGTACAAATTATTGGAGACAAGCATGGAAATGTAGTGCATTTAGGAGAAAGAGATTGTTCTATACAAAGAAGACATCAAAAATTAATAGAAGAATCACCTTCAATAGCGATTTCAGAAGATGTAAGGCAAAAAATGGGAGAAGCAGCAGTTAGACTTGCAAAAGCAATAGGATATGATAGTGCTGGGACTATTGAATTTTTATTAGATAAAGATAAAAATTTCTATTTTATGGAAATGAATACTAGAGCACAAGTAGAGCATACAGTTACAGAGATGGTAACAGGTGTGGACATAATTAAAGAACAAATATTAGCAGCAGCAGGAGAGAATTTAACAGTAAAACAAGAAGATATACAAATAAGAGGTCATGTAATAGAGTGTAGAATAAATGCAGAAGATCCTGATATGAATTTTATGCCTTCAGCTGGAACAATAACAAACTATATTCCATCAGGTGGGATAGGAGTTAGGGTTGATAGCCATATATATTCTGGATATGATATACCACCATATTATGATTCTATGATAGGAAAATTAATAGTATGGGGAGAAAATAGAGAAGAAGCTATAAGAAGAATGGATAGAGCTTTAAGAGAGCATATAGTGGAAGGGATAAAAACAACTATACCTTTCCATTTGAGAGTTTTAGATAACGAGTATTATCAAAGAGGAGAAATATATACTGATTTTATAGAAAAAAGAATGTCTGAGGAGAAAAAATAATTTTTTCATATTTTGTTATAAAAACGCTTAAAACATTGCGTATTTTAAAACAAAATAATAAGGTTATTTTTAATCCGTTCTTTGATAGAAAAAGACTAACATAAGGAGGGGAATAAAATGGCAGAATTAGGAAATGTAAAAATTGCAAATGAAGTAGTAAGTATTATCGCAGGAATTGCAGCTTCAGAAGTAGAAGGTGTATATGAAATGAATGGTGGAGTTGTAGAAGGTCTTACAGGTATACTTGGGAAAAAGAACCTTACAAAAGGTGTGAAGGTAGAAGTAGGAGAAAAAGAGTGTTCTGTAGATGTATATTTAACAATGGAATATGGAGTTTCTATTCCTGATGTGTCAGAAAAGGTTCAAGAAAATGTAATAAAATCAATTAATACAATGACTGGATTAAAAGTAGTAGAAGTTAATATTTTTGTACAGGGAGTATATATAAAAAAAGATGAACCTGTAGTTAAAGTTCAAGAAGAGGTAAGTGAAACTGATATAGAATTAAAATAATATAAATGTTCATACAGGCGAGATTTTTCTCGCCTGTATGAATTATATAGGAATGTTTTTAAAATAAAGTACTCATTATTTTTTAAACATTTTACAGGGAGGGATAATTATGTGGAGTTTATTATTTGGAATAGGTTGGATAGGTATTTTTATAATGTCGCTTGGAACCATTTTTTTAGCATTAGTTCCAGAATATTTGCAAGAAATTAATTTTTTATCGATGAATCTTAGAATTTGGATTATTTCTATATCAGTTTTTTATTTTATTCTTTTTATTAAGAAAATATCTGAAATATCAAAAGGAAAAGAAGAAAAATCATTTATGATAGAGACAGAGACAGGTAGATTGGAAATAACATTAGGCTCTATTGAAAATATAATACAGGGATTATTAAAAAAGAGTACATTTATAAAAGATATTAAAATTAAAAGTGATTTAGAGGATGAAGGAGTAAAAATAGGCTTAAAAGTAAGTGTAGAGTCAATAGAAAATTTAAATCAAGAATTACAAAAATTACAAGCTTATTTAATTAGTTATACAGAAAAGTTAGCAGGAATAAAAATAGTAGGAATAGATATAAAAATAGTAAAAGTTCACTATAGTGAAAAAAATATAGTAGAACTAGGAGATGAATAAAAATGGAAGAGATATTAAATTGGATATTAAATAATTTTAAAAAAATATTAGGTGCTTTAATTGGATTTATATTGGGATATTTTTATATAAAATATGGCTTTTTAAAAACTTTGATACTTGTAATTTTTGTAGTAATAGGATATACTTTAGGAGCAGGAAAAGATTTTAATTTAAAATCTTGGATAATAGAAAAACTTACAAAAGGAGAGGACTATAAATAATGGCAAGAAAGAAATCAAGAGAAGATTTTTTTAAATTAATGTTTGAAGCGGACTCAAAAGGAGTTATGCCTATAGAGCTATATGAGGATTTTATAAATAGAGAAGAAAAATTTGTAGAGGATGAAAAAGAATTTATTATTAGTTATAGTAAAAATATTTCTGAAAATATGGATAATATAGATAAAAAAATTCAAGAAAATATGAAAAATTGGAGATTAGGCAGAATAGGAATAGTAGAAAGAGCATTATTGAGACTAGCTATATATGAAATAGTATATGAAAAAATAGGGATAGAAATAGTTATAAATGAAGTAATAGAAATTGCTAAAGTGTATGGAGATGAAAAATCTCATGAATTTATAAATGGAGTGCTAGCTAATATAGTAAATTAAGGAGTGTTATCCATGAAAAAAAATAGAATTGGAATGATTATGGCAAAAAGTTCATTGAGAAATAATGTTGTAATTAATCTTCAAAAAAAAGGATATCGTGTATATATTATAGATGACGACGAATATATGTTTGATTATATAAAAAGTCTTTCGTTAGATTTAATTTTAATTGATTCAAATGAAAATAAAAATATTTATGAATATTTAACTAAATTTTTTGAGTTAAATATTCCATCAATAGCTTTAATTGAAAAACATTTAGGGCATAGAAATGCTGTAGAATTATTAAAAAGTGGAGCGTTAGATATTGTTTATTTTAGTGATGAAAAAGTATTATCAGTTTTAGATTCTGTTGAAAATTTCTTTGGGAATAAGTCTTCAGAATTTGAATTAAAAATGGAGGAAACAGATAAATATATTATTTTTAAAATTTATGGTGAATTAGATATGAGTACAACCTTTAAAACTAAAGGGAGATTTGATGGAATTATAAAAAATATTAATAAAGATTTTATACTTGATATAAGTGGAGTTGGATATCTGGAATCAGTGGGAATTGGATTTTTAATATATATAAAAAAGATGATAACAGCAGCAAACAAAGAGCTTAAGATTGTTATTAAATCAGATAAAATAAAAAAACTATTAAAAATGACTAAATTGGACAAATATTTTAATATATATAGTAGTTTAGATGAAATAACAGTGATAAAAAAAGGGAAAAAGTATGAAAAAGCTGTTGTTATAGACGATGCGAGATTTATGAGGAAATTAATATCTACAATTTTAATAGATGAGGGATTTGAAGTAAAAACATTTGAAAATCCAATTTTGGCATTAAAAGAACTAGATGAGATAAAACCAGATATAATATTAGTTGATCATGAAATGCCAGAAATGAACGGGTTAGAATTTATAAAAGAGTTTAAACCGCAACAAAAAGAGATACCTACAATAATGCTTACAACAGTTGAAGATATTAATTTGGCATTAACAGCAATAAGAGCAGGAGCTTCAGATTTTTTGAACAAACCATTTAAAAAAGAGGAATTAGTTCATACAATAAGAAAAGTGATAAAAGAAAATGAATTGAGAAAAGAAAATGAATCATTAATGCTAGAATTGCAAAAAAGAGAATTTGAACTTAAAAATAAAAATAAAGAACTATACAGCTTATATAATAATTTAGAAGAAGAGTTAGAAATGGCTTCTGAAATACAAAATAATTTACTGCCCAAAAGTTCTGTAGAATTAGATAATTTTATTATTAATAGTAAATATCTTCCTTCACTAGATATTGGCGGAGATTTTTATGATTTTTTTAGAATGAGTAACAATTTTTTTGGGATAGCATTTGCGGATATTTCAGGGCATGGGATTCCAGCTGCATTATTATCAAGCATGTTAAAAGTATATATGATGACATATATAAAAGATATAATAAATCCGTCAGAAGCAATGGAAATTTTAAATGATGTAATAGCAGAAAGTTATCCTGATGGAAAATTTGTAAGCTTATTTTATATGATATTAAATGATCAAAAAGGTACAATTAGTTACTGCAAAGCTGCACAAGAACCTGGATTATATGTAAAAGAAAATGGGGATGTAGAGGAATTATTAACAGAAGGGCAAGTGTTAGGATTGTTTTCTATAGAAGATTTTCCTGAAATGATAAATTTTGAAGAAAAAGAGATAGAAATGAAAATAGGAGAAAAAATATTTCTTTATACAGATGGAATTGTTGAAGCTAGAAATTCTGAGAATGAATTTTATGGATTAGACAGATTAAAAGATGTTCTTTCAAAAAATGCTTCAAAAACAGGAGAAGAGTTGATAAAAATTGTATATGATGATTTACTTGAATTTATAGAAGGGCTTCCAATATTAGATGATTTGACATTTATGTCAATAGAAAAAAAATAGAAGAGTTTTTTTTAAAATTCTCTTCTATTTTTTTTAATAATTTGATAAAATATTGTGATTAAATTTTAGAAAGTTATTATTTTAATTGTGATTTTGATTTACTGAGGAATGGCTTAAAAATAACATTCCCATTTTGCTTTGAAATACGCAATGTTTTAAGCGTTTTTATAACAAAATATGAGAACATTATTTTTTAAACATTCTTGAGTAAATATTTTAATGAAAAATGGAGGTGTAAATATTGTTTTCTATAGTACCTATGTGGGAAAATATTTTTAATAAAAAAAATAAAATAGATAAAAATAATATAAAATTACTATCAGAAATTCCAATTTTAGAAAATCTGAAAAAAAAAGAACTTGAAAAAGTATCAGATATAATTCATGAAAGAAAATATAAGTCAGAAGAAAATCTTTTTGAAGATGGAAATCCTGGTTCAGCAATGTTTGTTTTAGTAGAAGGAACAATTGAAATAGAAAAATTAATGAGTAATGGAGAGGTTGTAAATTTAGCAGTTTTAGGTAGAGGAGATTTTTTGGGAGAGCTTGCATTATTAAACAGTTCTAAAAGGACGGCATCTGCTAAGTGTATAACGGAAACAAAAGTATTAGTGTTATTTAGAGATGATTTGTTTGAATTTATCAAAAGAGAAGAAAAAATTGGAGTTAAAATTTTAAAAAAATTAGCTGAGATTATAGGTGAAAGATTAGTTGCTACAAATAAAATATTATTAGAATACAAATTAATGATGGAGATCAAAAAAGATGGAGATTAAAAAGAGTTATTTTCAAATAAATTTTTCTAAGTTATTTTTTTATCTATTTTTAATATTTGTAATGGTTGTTTCAATATATGCGACAATTCCTCTTCTTAGATCCACATTAATAGGATTTATAATTGCTTATTTATTAGAACCATTAGTATTATATTTAGAAAGAAAAAATATAAACAGGTTATTATCTGTAATTGTAATTTTTTCAATATTTATAATTGGTATTTGGTATTTGATTATAGGGATAAAATCTTTTTTTCCTTCACCAAAAGAGATTATAAATTTTATTGATTATATTGTAAAAAATACAGAAAAATTAAAATATATATTAATTGAAAAATATAACTATATAAATTGGAATATTATTTTTGACAATATAATAAGTAGTATAAATACAAGCTCAGAAATAACTTCAAAAATACCAAAAATTTTATCAAGTATAGCAGGTCTATCTTCACTGTTTTTTATTATACCATTTACAACTTTTTTCTTTTTATTAGATGGAAGTAGATTTAAAAAATGGTTATTAAAATTAATACCAAACAGGTATTTTGAAATAACATACACCACTTTAAAAGAGGTGGACAGTGTTTTTGGAAATTATATAAGAGGAACCTTATTAGAATCTTTAATAATTGGAGTTATGACTTTTATAGGTTTTTTTATTATAGGCTTTCCATTTAATATAGCTTTAATAACTGGAGCTGTATCAGGATTAGCAAATGCAGTTCCATATATAGGGCCTTTATTAGGAGCGGTAATAGGAGTAATATTACATATATTAAAAATTATCCCAAAAGATTATGTTCCAGTGTTTGGAATATCAGTTAGTATATTAGGGGTTCTTGTTGTAGTTGGAATTGTTCAAATTTTTGATAATATAGCAGTTAAGCCAACTGTAATAGGGAAATCAGTTGATTTACATCCTTTAGTAGTAGTTTTAGGAATATTAGCTGGAGGAAAAATGTTTGGATTCGTGGGAATAATTGCAGCAATACCAGTTATAGCAATAATAAAAGTTATTGTAGAAACATTATATAATCAATTATCTGGGTATAATATGTTGTCTAAAAATTTGGCCGCAGTTGTGACAGAAGAGTTAAAAGAGATAGACTGAAAAAATAGAAATATAGGAGGAAACTGTGGAATTTGGAAATCTTTCAAAACTTTTAGCAGATACTTTGGCACTAATGGCAATAATGAACCCTTTTGGCAATCTTCCGATATTTATAGGAATGACAGAAGATTTGCCAAAACCATTAAAAAAAGAGATATTTAAAGTTATAATTTATGCAGGAATAGGTATAACTTTAATATTTGGTATAATTGGAGATTTCTTGATGAAATATTTTTTTCATCTTGAAATAAATGAATTAAGGATAGCAGGTGGATTGCTTTTAATAATAGTTGGATTAAAAAACATGTTGTTTTCGAAGGATAAGAAGAAACTTGATGGTAGTTCAGATTATGGGAAAGAAGAAATTGAACAAGGAATAATACCAATGGCTTTTCCTTTATTAGTAGGACCTGGAGCTATGGCAACGGTTTTACTTATAAAAAGAGAACATGGGATTTTAAATGTAATATTCGCAACTTTAGTAGTATTTTTAATAATTAAAATATTATTTAAATTTGAAGAATTAATAGCAAAAATATTTGGAAAAGTGGTTTTATTGATATTATCTCGTGTAATGCAACTGTTTATAGTAGCAATTGGAGTTAGTTTTATGATACATGGTATAAAGTCTGTATTTTAGACTTATAACATAGATAAAAAAATAAAAAACAGGAGGAAAAAAAAATGAAAAAAGTGTTTTTAGTGTTTGTGGCAACAATAGTTTTATTAGTAATGGGAGGGTGCGATTTTAAAGTAACAGTTAAAAAAAGTGATGAGGTTTCTAAAGTTGTAATTTCATCAACAAGCGATGTTATTAATGCTGATAATAATAATGCAGTTTCATTTTCAGTAAAAGTATTTAATTCGGATGATGAAGAAATATTAAATAAAACTGTTGATATTTACAAAGATGGAGTGAAATTTACAGAAGATTCTTTCTATACAACTACATCAGGAGAGTATATATTTTTAGCAAAAGTAGATGGAGTAGAGAGTAATTCAATAGTTGTTACTGTAAATAATGATGGTAAAATGACAGTGGAAAACAATTCTGCTGGTGCTATGCATGGAGTAGAATGGATTTCTGGAGATAAATCATATTATTTTTCTGAAACAGAAGAAGATTCTATTTGGACAGAGAGTGGTAAAATCGATTCATTATTAGTTGGAGATTCTAATACAAAATTAGTAAATCCTGGAGAAAGTTTTTTATATTTTAGTATTTCAGGACAAAATGGATTTGCATATTTCAGGACAAAAGATAAAATTACTATAAGCGATTTTGATATTAAAAATGTAGAAATAGTAATAGATACTCCAGTTCAAGAAACAGATGAAAATCAAAATGATCTTACAAGAAAATTTGCTGTAATAATAACTAGCGTTAATAAAAGCGGGAAGAGAGCTATTAATAGATATGAAGTTATAAACGTAATTAAGGGGGAATAAAGAGATGAAAAAAATAATAATAGTACTTTTATCTGTTATTTTATCAATAACAATATTTGCTGGGACTATTGTTGTGGATATAAACAGTAATATAAAAATATTTCTAAAAGATAGTGGAACATATACAGTACATTATAATGGAAATATCGTAAAAGATAAAAATGGAAGAAGAATACTTTTAAAACCTAATAAAACATGGGATTATTTAGGAAATATAAGAAATCAAATTGTTAATAATGGAGAAATATATATTAATAGAAATGGAAGATGGGGATATTTAAGAAAAAACAAGAGCGACAATTTCCCATATATGCAAGTTAGTTTAACTAGAATAAATAGATCCAAAACATTAATTGAAGGTAAAATTTTAAATAATTCAAAATTTAACTATAAAAATTCAACTTTTAATATAGTAGTTTTTGATAAAAAAAGTTTTGAATATAAAGTTGTAGGAAGAATTTCTACAAATAGATTTTTGAAAAAATCTAAAGTAAGATTTTCTAAATATATAAATATAAACAAAAGTGACATTTTAGAATATTATATTGAATATGTAGATGGTGAAAAATTTAAATTTTTAAAAACTAGAAAGATAAAAAGAACAAAAGCTAAAACTCTTGGAGATTATCAAAAAGAATTGAATGATTAGAATTTAGGGATATTTTAAAAATTACTTGCTCTTATCATGACAAAAAAACTATATCTAGGAATGGCTTAAAAATAACCTTCCGTTTTTGTTATAAAATACGTAATGATTTAAGCGTTTTTATGACAAAATATAAGAAATTTATTTTTTAAACGTTCATAAATGCAGTAATGGTTGTAGTGGTTTTGTTATGAATTTGGGGCAAGTTATTTTTTTTTGAATTTTTTCAAAAAAATAGTTGACAAAAATACAAAAAAAATGTATATTATTAACATAAGTTAGCACTCTTTGTGAGTGAGTGCTGATAAAAGGTGGTGAAATATATGAATGATAGAGAAAAAACAATATTAGGTGCTGTAATTGATTATTATATTACAAATGGTGAAAGTGTAGGCTCAAGAACAATTACTAAAAAATATGATATCAGTTTATCATCAGCCACAATAAGAAATGTAATGGCAGATTTAGAAGAAGCAGGTTATATAGAGAAAACTCATACATCTTCTGGAAGAGTTCCAACTAATAAAGGATATAAATTTTATTTAGAAACTTTATTAAAAATAAAAAAATTGTCAGAAGATGAAATTACAAAAATAAATATTGCTTACGAAAAAAGAGTTGGAGAATTAGAAGAAGTATTAGAAAAAACATCAATGTTGTTATCTAAGATGACTAATTATGCTAGTCTTGCAATAGAGCTTAACTATAAAGCTGAAAAATTAAAAAAGTTAGAGCTTATATATGTAAATAGTTATACAATAATGGCAGTTATTATATTAGAAAATGATTCGGTTAGAACGAAACGAATAAATTTGGATTATAGAATAGATGAAGAGGAATTAAAAGATATCTCTAAAATATTAAATAATAAATTTAAAGGTTCAAAATTGGGAGAGATATTACCAAAATTAGAAAAAATAATAAATAAAAGAAGAGATGATGCATTTGAAGGAGTAGTAAAAGAGTGCTTTGGAGAAATAGAAGGTAGTTTCTATTTAGAAGGGGCTACTAATATGATAAATGTATTGGAAAATGAAAATTCAAAAGAGGTTGCAAATGTAGTAAAATTTTTAGATGATAAAAAAGATATTAGAAAATTTTTTGAAGATATGGTAAAAAAAAGAAATTATGAAGATGGAAAAGTAAATGTTATACTAGGAGAAGAATTAGGTATAGAAGGATTAAAGGATTTAAGCTTTATATTTTCAGTATATACATTAGATGATGCAAAAGGTATAGTTGGAATAATAGGTCCTAAAAGAATGGAATATTCTAAAAACTTAGGATTGGTAGAGTATGTAACAAAAGAGGTAAATATAGCAATGAATAAAATTAAAAACAGGAGGGAATAATTATGGAAAATTTATTTTTAGGATTGGTTTATAGTTTACAAATGCAAACAATGATGAGCTTAGGGAAGTTAGCAAACCCAGTAAGTGGAAAAATAGAAAAAAATTTAGAAATAGCAAAAATGAACATAGATATGTTAGAAATGTTAGAAGAAAAAACAAAAGGAAATCTTACTGATGAAGAAAGTAAATTTATTACAAATCTATTAACCGATTTAAGGCTTAATTATGTAGAAGAAATTAAAACTAAAGATAAGGATGAGAATGAGGATAAGGAGAGTGAAAAAAAAGATGAGCAAATCGAAGAAAAATAAAAAGGATATAGATGTTGAGGAAGAAAAAATGGTATCAGAAAATAACACAGAAGAATTAGAAAATGAAGAGAAAAAAGAAGAAGGAAAAAAAGAGGAAAAAGAGATAACTTCAGAGGATAAAATAGTAGAATTAGAAGCAGAAGTTGCAAAATGGAAAGATAGTTATATTAGAAAAGTTGCAGAATTTGAAAATATAAAAAAAAGAATGGAAAAAGAAAAAGAAGAATTTTTAAAATTTTCAACAGAAAAGTTAATATTAAAACTTTTAGAAGTTGTAGATAATTTAGAAAGAGCAGTAAGTTCTTCAAAAACAACAGAAGATTTTAATTCTTTAGTAAAAGGTGTAGAAATGACATTAAATCAAATTAATAGAGTTTTAACTGAAGAAGGAGTCGTAGCTTTAGATGCAAAAGGAAAAGAATTTAATCCTTATGAACATCATGCAATGATGCAAGAAGAATCAGAAGAACATGATGATAATATAGTTATAGATGAGTTTCAAAAAGGGTATAAAATGAAAGAAAAAGTTATAAGACCAGCATTAGTAAAAGTTTCAAAAAATAAAAAATAATTTTTAGGAGGATGATAAAAATGGGAAAAATAATAGGAATTGATTTAGGAACAACAAATTCATGTGTATCAGTAATGGAAGGTGGAGCTGTAAAAGTAATAGCTAATGCAGAAGGAGCTAGAACTACACCATCAGTTGTAAACTTTAAAGAAAGTGGAGAAATAATTGTAGGAGAAATAGCAAAAAGACAAGCTATAACAAATCCAGAACATACAGTTTATTCTATAAAAAGACATATGGGAGAAGATCATACTGAAAAAATGTTTGGAAAAGATTATAGTCCACAACAAATATCAGCATTTATTTTACAAAAATTAAAAAAAGATGCTGAAAGTTATTTAGGGGAAAAAGTAGAAGAAGCAGTTATAACTGTACCAGCTTACTTTACAGATTCTCAAAGACAAGCTACAAAAGATGCAGGAAGAATAGCTGGATTTGAAGTTAAAAGAATAATTAATGAACCTACAGCAGCAGCACTTGCTTATGGATTGGATAAAAAAGGAAAAGAAGAAAAAGTATTAGTATTTGACCTTGGTGGTGGAACATTTGATGTATCAGTATTAGAAATAGGTGATGGAGTAGTAGAAGTAAAAGCAACAAACGGAAATAACCATTTAGGTGGAGATGATTTTGATAATAAAATAATGAATTGGTTAATAGAAGAATTTAAAAAAGAAGAAGGAGTAGATCTTTCAAAAGATAAAATGGCAGATCAAAGATTAAAAGATGCTTCTGAAAAAGCTAAAATGGAACTTTCTACAATGTTAGAAACAACAATAAGCTTACCATTTATTACAGCTACAGAAACTGGACCAAAACATTTAGAGAAAAAACTTACAAGAGCATTGTTTGACGAATTAACAAAAGATTTAGTAGAAGCAACTCAAGGTCCTGCAAGAAAAGCTTTGGAAGATGCTAAATTATCGCCAGCAGATATAGATGAAATAATTCTAGTTGGAGGTTCTACAAGAATACCAGCAGTTCAAAATTGGGTTAAAAATTATTTTGGAAAAGATCCTAATAAAAGTATAAATCCTGATGAAGTTGTTGCAAGTGGAGCAGCTATTCAAGGTGGAGTATTAATGGGAGATGTAAAAGATGTATTGTTGCTTGATGTAACTCCATTATCACTTGGAATAGAAACTTTAGGTGGAGTTGCTACTAAAATGATAGATAGAAATACAACAATACCAGTTAAGAAAAGTCAAGTTTATTCAACAGCAGAAAATAATCAACCTGCAGTTACTATACATGTAGTTCAAGGAGAAAGACCTTTAGCAAAAGATAATACTTCATTAGGAAGATTTGATCTTACAGGAATTCCAGCAGCACCAAGAGGAGTGCCTCAAATTGAAGTAACATTTGATATAGATGCAAATGGAATAGTTCACGTATCAGCAAAAGATCTTGGAACAGGTAAAGAAAATAAAATAGTAATATCTGGAAGTAAGAATCTTAGTGAAGAAGAGATTGAAAAAATGGTAAAAGAAGCTCAATCTCATGAAGCAGAAGATAAAAAAATAAAAGAACTTATAGAAGAAAGAAATAAAGCTGATCAATTAATTTATAGTGCAGAAAAAACATTAAAAGATAATGCTGATAAAGTTTCTGAAGAAGATAAGAAAAATATAGAAGATGCAATTGCTAAATTAAAAGAAGTGAAAGATAAAGATGATTTAGAAGCAATTAAAAAAGGTGCTGAAGAATTAGAAAAAGCTTCTTACAAATTAGCAGAAGAGATATATAAAGAAGCTCAAGCGGCTCAAGCAGCGGCAGGTGCTCAAGATGGCGGAGCTGAAAAAGAAGCAAAGCAAGATGATGATATAGTAGATGCAGAAGTTGTAGATAACGAATAAAGATATTAATGTGGGAATAGAGCTTGACTCTATTCCCATAATTTGCGAAAAGAAAGGAGTAGCAAATTGGAATATAAATTAAGTAATGGAACAGTTGAAATAGTAGTGAAATCAAAAGGTGCTGAATTAAAAAGTGCAAAATTAATTAAAAATAAAACAGAATTTATGTGGGATGCAAATCCAAAATTTTGGGCAAAAAGTTCACCAGTGCTGTTTCCATTTGTGGGAGGATTAAAAGATAATAAATATTTTTATAAAAATAAAGAGTATAAAAGTGGAAGGCATGGTTTTGCAAGAGATAATGAGTTCAATATTTTTGCACAAGATGAAAATAGCATAACATTTATATTTAGTTCAAATGAGGAGACTTTAATAAAATATCCATTTGAATTTGATTTTTTTGTAAAATATGTACTTGAAAAAAATAAAATAATATTAGAATATAAGGTTATTAATAAAACTGATGGGGAAATCTATTTTTCATTAGGAGGGCATCCAGCATTTGCAACTCCTACTTCAGATGAAATAAAATTTGAAGACTATTATTTAGAATTTGAAAAAGAAGAAACATCAAAATTATTAGTATTAGATGGGATGTATGTATCAGATAAACAATTGAACTATTTTAATAATGAAAAAATTATAAATTTAAAAAGAGATATGTTTGATAATGATGCTTTAATATTTGAAGGGTTAAATTCTACAAAAGTGTCTTTGAAAAATAAAATTAATAATAGAAAGATAGTTTTTGATTTTGAAGGATTTCCATTTATTGCATTTTGGTCTGCTCCAGGAGCTGATTATATATGTATAGAGCCTTGGCATGGAATAGCAGATACAATAAATCATAATGGAAATATAGAGGAGAAAAAAGGGATAGAGAAACTTGAAAAGGGAGAATCTTTTGAGACATCATTTTCAATAGAATTAGAAGCATAACTTTATATAGAAAGGAGTAGTGAGAAAATTGTCTAAAAGAGATTATTATGAAATACTAGGTGTCGAAAAGGGAGCTAGTCAAGATGAAATAAAAAAAGCTTATAGAAAATTAGCAATGAAACATCATCCAGATAGAAATGCAGGCAATAGTGAGGCAGAAGAAAAATTTAAAGAAGCAAGTGAAGCTTATCAAATACTATCTGATCCTGAAAAAAGATCTAAATATGATAGATTTGGAAGTTCAGCATTTGATGGTAATGCAGGTGGAGGAGGCTTCAATTATAATAATTTTGGAGACTTTGGAGATTTAGGAGATATATTTGGAAGCTTTTTTGGTGGAGGATTTGGTGGAGGTAGAAACAGCAGATCTAGAAGTAGAGCTAGAAAAGGATCAGATTTAAGATATAATATGGAAATAACTTTAGAAGAATCTGCTGAAGGAGTAGAAAAAGAGGTTTCTTATACAAGAGAAGCAAAATGTTCTACTTGTAATGGAACTGGAGCAGAACCTGGAAGTAAGATGAAAACATGTCCAAAATGTAATGGAACTGGAGAAATAAAACAAATTTCAAGAAGTTTATTTGGACAATTTGAAAATATAGAAGAGTGTGATAATTGTAATGGAACTGGAAAAGTACCAGAAAAAAAATGTCATACTTGTGGTGGAACAGGGGTAGTTAAAGAAAAAGTTAAAAAGAAAGTAAAAATACCAGCAGGAATAGAGTCAGGGCAAAGAGTAAGAGTTAGTGGCTTTGGTGAAGTTGGAGAAAATGGTGGACCGTACGGGGATCTATATATTTATGTATTTATAAAAGAACATGAAATATTTGAAAGAGTGGATAATAACATAGTTTGTGAAATGCCAATAAGTTTTACAACGGCAACTTTAGGAGGAGAAATAGAAGTACCTACTCTTACTGGAACAATAAAAATGAAAATACCATCAGGAACACAAACAGGAAAAGTATTTAGATTGAGAGAAAAAGGAATTCCTTATATTAGAGGATATGGCAAAGGTGATGAAATGGTAAAAGTTATAGTAGAGATACCTACAAATTTATCAGAAAAGCAAAAAGATTTATTAAAAGAATTTGATTCGGCGCTGCATGAAAAGAATAATTCTATGGCAAAATCTTTTTTTGATAAAATAGCTAAGAAATTTAAAAAATAATAAAACCAACTCTTCTTTATATTTATGAAGAGTTGGTTTTATTATTTTTATTTTAAATTAGGAGTAAAAAAACATAATATAGATCATCAAATAATTTTGATATAATTTTAAATATGGATTTTGTAATTATACTATATTAGTAAAAAATTTAAAATATAAAATTTTCGAGCAATTAGTTTTTAGAATTCCTGAGCTGCTATTTCTAATACAGAATAAAGTGACTGCATATAAAACTAGAGACAGGTTTTTCGTTTACAAGCATGAATTTTTATGATATAATATATTCTTAACAAAATTAAAAAATTAGGAGGTAATATTATTGAAAAAGAGAGTAATAATATTAATGTTATTCATTGTAATATTTTCTGAATTTAGTTTTTCACAAGGAGAAATATTTAATTCTAAAAATAAAAGTAAAAAGAATATAAATTTACTAAATTTTGAATACAAAGAAGATAATGGTGGAATTATAATAACAAAGTATATAGGAAAATCAAAAGAGATAAAAATACCGAGAGAAATAGATGATAAACCAGTGCTAAAGATAGGGAAACTAGCTTTTAATAATAAAAAAATAAGGAAAGTAGAACTACCTAATACAATAATTGAGATAGGAGAAGAAGCATTTTCATATAATCAACTAAAAGAGATATTAATTCCAAACTCAGTAAAGAAAATAGGAGAATCAGCATTTCTTGTTAATGAATTAAAAAGTTTAGTAATTCCAGATTCAGTACTAGAAATAAAGGCGGAAGCTTTTGGAAATAACAATTTAGAAAGAGTAAAACTTCCAAAGAGATTAAAAGTAATAGAACATAGTGTTTTTTACAACAATAGATTAGAAGAGGTATTAATTCCAAAAACAGTAACTAAAATAGGGTATGGTGCATTTTTAGTTAACAAGTTAAAAGAGATATCTATACCAGATGGGGTAACAGAAATAGGAGCATATAGTTTTGGAAATAATAAATTAACAAGTGTATATATACCAGATACAGTAAAAAAAATGGGCAATGGTGTATTTGTGGAGAATAAATTAAAAAAAGTAAGAATATCAAATTCTTTATCAATAATAAGATGGAGAGCTTTTGCAGAAAATGAACTAACAAATGTAAAGATCCCAAATTCAGTAAAAGTGATAAGAGGAAGTGCTTTTAAAGAGAATAAATTAGAAGAGATAGTAATTCCAGATTCAGTAGAAGAGATAAGAGGAAATGCATTTTCAAAAAATGAATTAAAAAAAGTAGTTTTATCAAAATCATTAAAAAAAATAGGATATAGAGTTTTTGGAGAAAATAAATTAACAAGTATATATATTCCTAGTTCAGTAGAAGATATAGGGAAAGAGGCTTTTTATAGAAATAAATTAATAAGACTAAAAATTCCAGATACAGTAAAAAAAATAGGAGAAGGTGCTTTTACAAGCAACAATTTAATTAGTGTAGAATTTCCAAAGTTTATAGAGAAAATAGGAAAAATGGCTTTTGAGAGAAATAAATTAACAAGATTAATAATTCCAAGTTCAGTAAAAGAGATAGGAATATTTGCATTTTCAAATAATAAATTAGAAAAAGTAGTTTTACCAAAATCACTAAAAAAAATAGAAGGCAAAGTTTTTTCAGGAAATAATTTAACGAGTATATATATTCCAAGTTCAGTAAAAGAGATAGAAGGTGGTGCTTTTGAATATAATAATTTAAAAAAAATAGTAATACCAGATTCAGTTGAAGAGATAGTATGGGAGGCATTTGCACATAATAATTTAAGTGAATTAAAAATAGGGAAGTCAGTAAAAAAAATAGGAGGAAGAGTATTTTCTCATAACAAACTAAGTAGAATAACAATTCCTAATACAGTAAAAGAGATAGGAGAAGAAGCATTTTCTCACAACAAACTAAATAGAGTAACAATTCCTAATTCAGTAAAAAAAATAGGAGAAGGAGCATTTTCTTACAACAAACTAAGTAGAGTAACAATTCCTAATTCAATAAAAATAATTGATAAAGATGCATTTTTAGGGAATGATTTCAAAAAATTAGAAGACATTAAATTAGGGGAAGGGTATAAAAGTTATTGGGTTTTTAACAAGTCAAAAGGAGAATTAGATGGAATTATAGGATTACCAAGAAATTATGATTTAGTAATTCCTAAAAAAATAGATAATACTCCTGTAAAAAGCATAGGAGAAGATGCTTTTGTATATTCGAAGTTAAAAAGTGTGATTATTCCAAATTCAGTAGAAAAAATAGGAGGAGGAGCTTTTATGGAAAATAACTTAACTAGCATAGTAATTCCTAATGGTATAGAAAGAATAGAAAGTTATACTTTTCAAGATAATAGATTAAAAACTATAGTAATTCCAAAATCTGTGACATATATAAGGTTTGATGCTTTTAGTGAACATTTAAAAGCAACAATTTATGGAGAACCTGGCTCAGAAGCAGAAGAGTATGCAAAAGATATGGGAGTAGAATTTAAACCTATAAAAGAATTAAAGAAAGAAAAAAAGTAAATGTAAATATATTTGAATAATAGAAATTAGGAGGTAATATTATTGAAAAAGAGATTAATTTTATGGATGGTATTATTAATTATGCTATCATTTAATTTATATTCACAGGTAGAAAAAATAGATCCAAAATTATATAATACAGTTTGGGAAAGAGAGTTTTTAAATTATACCAGTGATAAAATATCTTATTACTTATTAGATACAGGAGAAGTTGTAGTTTCTCAGTATTATAAGGTAGATAAAAATAATGAACATAGAGATTTGATTGACCTAAAAAAAGATATGTTGTTTTATTCAGGAAAAGAAATCAAAAAAGAATATTTTGAGAATAAATTAAGAAAACGAATAGTTATTCCTAAAACTACAGAAGAGTCTTATAATGTTAGCTCAGGGGAAAAAGAGAAAGAATACTCTAAAATTGTATATGATAACTTAGGAAATAAATATAGATGGGTAAATGGTTTGGCAGTATATTATGATAAAAGATACGAAGATAATAAAAAATATATAATTGATAAGATAGCAATTAATAGAAGTAGAATTAACGGAACATATTTTTCAGATTTAAAGAGGTTTTCGTCGGTTTTAGATAAATGTGTAATAGTACTTGAAAAATTAAATGAAAATAATAAAATATTGTGGCAAAAAGTTTATTTTTATAATTTGCCAATATGGAGATCGTATTTTGATAGAGCAGAGATAGAATATGATTATTATTTTTATTATTTAAGACGAGGGTATATAACTCTATTAAATGCAGATAATATATTTTTGAATTTTCCTGGGACGAAAATGATATATAGAGTGGATAAAAATGGAAATCCAGTTACGCAAGATAAAAATGTGATAGTATTAGATTATAAAAATTATGTAAAATTTTATGAAAGTGAATATAATAGGTTAAATATTAAATATCTGATGGAAGATGAAGAAGGAGTTGATTTTAATCCGATTGATTACGAGGTGTTTGATTATGATTATATAGGAGAGAGACTTTTGAAGAAGTATAAATTTAATTTAAATGATAAGAAAATTATAGACAGTATAAATGAACATCCTTCTGTGAAACATCTAATGAAAATTTATAAATTAATGGATGAGTATTATAAAAAAGAGGTGGGAATAGATAAAAATAATTTTTATCCAGTATTTTTAGAAAGAAGATGGAATCTAAGTGTTATAGAGACAGAAAAGTGGAGTGAAAAATAAAATAATAGATAGTTGTAAAAATAAAATAAAATTAGGAGGTAATATTATTGAAAAAGAGAGTAATAGTATTAATGCTATTCATTGTAATATTTTCTGAATTTAGTTTTTCACAAGGAGAAATATTTAATTCTAAAAATAAAAGTAAAAAGAATATAAATTTACTAAACTTTGAATATAAAGAATATAATGGTGGAATTATAATAACAAAGTATATAGGAAAATCAAAAGAGATAAAAATACCGAGAGAAATAGATGATAAACCAGTGCTAAAGATAGGGAAACTAGCTTTTAATAATAAAAAAATAAGGAAAGTAGAACTACCTAATACAATAATTGAGATAGGAGAAGAAGCATTTTCATATAATCAACTAAAAGAGATATTAATTCCAAACTCAGTAAAGAAAATAGGAGAATCAGCATTTCTTGTTAATGAATTAAAAAGTTTAGTAATTCCAGATTCAGTACTAGAAATAAAGGCGGAAGCTTTTGGAAATAACAATTTAGAAAGAGTAAAACTTCCAAAGAGATTAAAAGTAATAGAACATAGTGTTTTTTACAACAATAGATTAGAAGAGGTATCAATTCCAAAAACAGTAACTAAAATAGGGTATGGTGCATTTTTAGTTAACAAGTTAAAAGAGATATCTATACCAGATGGGGTAACTGAAATAGGAGCATATAGTTTTGGAAATAATAAATTAACAAGTGTATATATACCAGATACAGTAAAAAAAATGGGCAATGGTGTATTTGTGGAGAATAAATTAAAAAAAGTAAGAATATCAAATTCTTTATCAATAATAAGATGGAGAGCTTTTGCAGAAAATGAACTAACAAATGTAAAGATCCCAAATTCAGTAAAAGTGATAAGAGGAAGTGCTTTTAAAGAGAATAAATTAGAAGAGATAGTAATTCCAGATTCAGTAGAAGAGATAAGAGGAAATGCATTTTCAAAAAATGAATTAAAAAAAGTAGTTTTATCAAAATCATTAAAAAAAATAGGATATAGAGTTTTTGGAGAAAATAAATTAACAAGTATATATATTCCTAGTTCAGTAGAAGATATAGGGAAAGAGGCTTTTTATAGAAATAAATTAATAAGACTAAAAATTCCAGATTCAGTAAAAAAAATAGGAGAAGGTGCTTTTCAAAGCAACAATTTAATTAGTGTAGCACTCCCAACTTCATTAGAAGAGATAGATAAAGATGCTTTCTATAGAAATAAATTAAAAAGATTAATAATTCCAAATTCAGTAAAAGAGATAGGAGAATTTGCATTTTCAAAGAATAAATTAGAAAAAGTAGTTTTACCAAAATCACTAAAAAAAATAGAAGGTAATGTTTTTTCAGGAAATAATTTAACGAGTATATACATCCCAAGTTCAGTAAAAGAGATAGGAGGTGGTGCTTTTGCATATAATAATTTAAAAAAAATAGTAATACCAGATTCAGTTGAAGGTATAGTAATAGAGGCATTTGCATATAATAATTTAAGCGAATTAAAAATAGGGGAGTCAGTAAAAAAAATAGGAGCAGGAGTCTTTTCTCATAACAAACTAAGTAGAATAACAATTCCTAATACAGTAAAAGAGATAGGAGCATTTGCATTTTCTCACAACAAACTAAATAGAGTAACAATTCCTAATTCAGTAAAAAAAATAGGAGAAGGAGCATTTTCTTACAACAAACTAAGTAGAGTAATAATTCCTAATTCAGTAAAAAAAATAGGAGAAGGAGCATTTTCATTGAATGATTTCAAAAAATTAGAAGACATTAAATTAGGAGAAGGGTATAAAAGTTATTGGGTTTTTAACAAGTCAAAAGGAGAATTAGATGGAATTATAGGATTACCAAGAAATTATGATTTAGTAATCCCTAAAAAAATAGATAATACACCTGTAAGAAGCATAGGAGAAGATGCTTTTGGAGATTCGAAGTTAAAAAGTGTGATTATTCCAAATTCAGTAAAAGAAATAGGAGGAGGAGCTTTTATGGGAAATAACTTAACTAGCATAGTAATTCCTAATGGTATAGAAAGAATAGAAAGCTATACTTTTCAAGATAATAAATTAAAAACTATAGTAATTCCAAAATCTGTGACATATATAAGAGTTGATGCTTTTAGTGAAGATTTAAAAGCAATAATTTATGGAGAACCTGGCTCACGAGCAGAAAATCAGGCAAAATATATGGGAGTGGAATTTAAACCTATAAAAGAATTAGAGAAGGAAAAAAAGTAAATGTAAATATATTTGAATAATAGAAATTAGGAGGTAATATTATTGAAAAAGAGATTAGTGCTATGGATGGTATTATTAATTATGCTATCATTTAATTTATATTCACAGGTAGAAAAAATAGATCCGAAATTATATAATACAGTTTGGCAAAGAGAGTTTTTAAATTATACCAGTGATAAAATATCTTATTACTTATTAGATACAGGAGAAGTTGTAGTTTCTCAGTATTATAAGGTAGATAAAAATAATGAATATAGAGATTTGATTGACCTTAAAAAGGATATGTTGTTTTATTCAGGAAAAGAAATCAAAAAGGAATATTTTGAGAATAAATTAAAAAAACGAATAGTTGTTCCTAAAACTACAGAAGAGTCTTATAATGTTAGCTCAGGGGAAAAAGAGAAAGAATATTCTAAAATTGTATATGATAACTTAGGAAATAAATATAGATGGGTAAATGGTTTGGCAGTATATTATGATAAAAGATACGAAGATAATAAAAAATATATAATTGATAAGATAGCAATTAATGACAGTGTTACTACTGAAGCGTATTCTTCAGAAATTTTATACCAATATGTAATAGTATTAGAAAAGCTAGATAAAAAGAACAAAATATTGTGGCAAAAAGTTTATTTTTATAATTTACCAGTATGGAGATCGCAGTGGTCTGGAGAAGAGCAGGAATACATATATTATTTTAGTTATTTAAGGAGAGGATATATAACTATATTGAATGCAGATAATATATTTTTGAATTTTCCTGGGATAAAAATGATATATAGATTGGATAAAAATGGGAATCTGGTCACACAAGATAAAGATGTAGTAGTATTAGATTATAAAAAATATGTAAAATTTTATGAAAGTACATATAGCAGATTAAATATGAAATATATGATTGAAGATGAAGTAGGGGTTAAATTTACTCAATTTAATGGTGCAGTAGGCTATGATTATATAGGCGAGAGATTTTTAAAGAAATATAAATTTGATTTAAATGATAAGAGGATTATAGATAGTATAAATGAGCATCCTTCAATAAAAGTCTTAATGAAAAGTTATAAATTAATAGATAAGTATTATAAAGAAGAGATTGGAACTGATAAATAGATTTTTTTTTAGAAAGAAGATGGAATCTAAGTGTTATAGAGACAGAAAAGTGGAGTGAAAGATAAACAAAAATAAAATAAAAAAAGGAGAGAAAAAGATGAAAAGAATATTAATTGGAGTAATAATGGTAATGACAGTTTTAAATTTTGGAGGATGTTTTTCTAATAAAAGCGATACAAATAGTGTAGTAGCCAAAACGATAGAATGGGAAAAAAATGACAATGGAGAATTAGAATTTTATACAAATGATACAGATTATAAAAATGCGAGTTATTGGTTTGTTTTGAATTCTCCTTATGAAGATCCAATGAAGTCATTTGAAGTGTACGCTAAAAAGGTATCAGGATATAAAGATGGTGGATATGGTATAATATTTGGAGTTCAAGATAATAGTAATTTTTATAGATTATTAATTACAGAAACAGGGTTCTATCAAGTTTCAAAGAAAGTTCAAGATGAAAATACAGTTATTTTAAACTGGAATAGAGGAAATAATTTACAAACTGGATATGGAGTATATAATAAAATTAAAGTAACTTATAATGCGGGAGAATTTAAGATATATTTTAATGATAAATTTGAAAATAATTTTACAGATTATCAATTTACTAAAGGAAAATATGGCATGTATTTAGGAGTTTTTGATGAAAATTTTCCAAAAGAAAGTGTTGATATTTTGTTTGCGAGATAAGAAGAATGGGGGAATCAATGGAAAAAGTGTGTAGTAATAGTAGAAAATTGGGAAAAGTTTAAAAAGAGTATAACAGTAACTGCATCAAAGAAAAATTTTAAAAAATAATTGAAAAAAACGGGTGGATATGATATACTTAGGAAAAGTTTAAAAATAACATTCCAATTTTGTTTTTAAAGGCTCAAGGTTCTTTTATGAAAATTACATAAAAAACTACGTCCAACGGATGCAATGTTTCAAGCATTTTTATAACAAAAGATAAGAAAATTATTTTTTAAACTTTTTTTAAAGTAATAAAATTAGGAGGTAGAAGAGATGTTTTCAAATATATTATATGCAGCAGGAGCAGCGACAGCACCAACTAGCACAAATGGTATAGTTACACTAGTAATAACAGTAGTTCTTTGGGGTGGGATATTTTATCTATTGCTAGTAAGACCACAAAAGAAAAGAACGGCAGCACATAAGCAATTAATGGATTCGTTAAAACCAGGAGATGTTGTATTTACCACTGGAGGAATTAAAGGAGAAATAATTTCTAAAAATGATGAATTTATAGAATTAAGAGTAGATAAAGGTGTGAAATTAACTGTTAAAAAGAATGTTATTTCATCTATATATAAGAACAAATAAGCGACGATTTTTAATTGTCGCTTTTTTCAAAAGAGGGGTGTATTAATGAAGAGATATAGTTTAGCTCTCTTTTTTTTAATATATATAATTAGTTTTGGAACGACTACTAATAAAATAGAAAAATATAGTTTTAATTCTAATAGCATAATTTTTAATATTTCTGGAAACAGTTTCCCTAAATATTTATCAAATTATGATTCCGAAAGTAAAATTATTTTTTTAGAATTTAGTAATACTACTCCAAATAAAAATATTAAAAATAAGATTTTAAATGGAAATTATATATCAAAAATAGAGACAGTGAGTTTTGATAAAACAACAGATTTTTTTATAACTTTAAAAAGCGGAGTAGAATTTTTAGAGAAAAAATTAAAAAATCCTAATAGATTTCAAATTATTTTTAGCAAAAAAACAGTTAAAAATAGATATACTATTGTTATAGATCCAGGACATGGTGGTAAAGATCCAGGTGCAACAGGATATAGAGGATTACATGAAAAAGATATAGTATTAAAAGTGGGAAAATTATTAAAAAAAAAGTTATCTAAAGTTAAAAAATTTAATGTTATTATGACAAGGAATAAAGATGTTTTTATACCACTTGGAAAAAGAGCTGATATTGGGAATAAAAACAGTTGTGACCTATTTATAAGTATTCATGCAAATGCAAATAAAAAAAAGAGTGCTAATGGAGTAGAAGTATTTTATTTTTCTAAAAAATCATCTAAATATGCACAAAATATAGCTAATTTTGAAAATAGTGTAGATGATAAATATGGGATAAAGTCTGATTATGCAAAATTAATAGTGAATGATATATTTTATCATATGAATCAAGAAAAAAGTATTGATTTATCAAGTAGAATAGAAAATAAGATAAATAAATTAACAGGACTACCAAAGAGGGGAACATTTGGAGCAAATTTTGCAGTATTAAGGCTTTCAAATTCTCCAGCATTATTAGTAGAGCTTGGATTTATAACAAATAAAAGTGATGCTTTAAAATTAAAAAATTCAAGATATCAAGTAGCATTAGCTAATGCAATATATTATTCAATAGTAAATTATTTTAATTAAGGAGTTCTTTATGAAAAAAGCAATTTTGATAATATTTTTAGTTTTAGATATAATAATGTTTTTTCTATATTATAAATATTATATAAAAACTCCCGAAATTATAAAATATAATGCTAAAACAGTGTCTAATATTGAAAAGAATAAAAAGGAAACAATGAAAATATATATACCAGATGATAAATATAAATATTTGAAAGGGATAGATGTAGAAATTCCATATTACAAGGATAAAGAAAAGAAAATAAAAGCAATATTAGAGAAGATTTTACCTTTTGAAGTAAAAGTGTTAAATATATATATAGAAAAAGAAAATTTATATATAAATTTAAATAGTAAATTTAAAGAGATAGTTAATGATAGTGAAAAAGAATTATATATAGTTTATTCAATAGTTAATACAGTAACGCAAGTAGAAAATATAAAAAAAGTTAAAATACTTATTGACAATGAGGAGATAAAAACTGTTACAGGATATTTAAATTATAACAAGTTTTTTAAACAAGATGATTTGTTAATAGAAGGAGAATAAATATATGATTATTTTTATTGTTTTTATATTATTAATAATAGGTATAGGAATATTTTTATATATGTATTATAGTAGAGAAAGTAAACTAGCAGAAGGAATTGCATATTATGATAATGATGATTATGAAAAAGCATTAGAGGTTTTAAAGTCTTATATAGTAGCAAAACCATATGATATAAGAGCTAGAAAATATTTGGCAGAACTGTATTTAAAACAAAATGAATATATATTAGCTTTAAAAGAGTGCATAGCGATAACAGTTAGTAGTTATGCAACATTTAAAGAGAAAGCAGATGCTTATGCAAAAATGGCAGAAATATATATTGAGCAAGGGATATTAGATAAAGCTACAAAAGTAGCTGTAAAAGGATTTAAGTTAGAACCTAAAAATGCGGAAATTCATTATAGTTTAGGAAAAATATATTTATTAACAGATAAATTAAATAGTGCAATAAAAGAATTTAATTTGGTATTATCAGTAGATAGAACTCATATTCCAGCAAGGCTAAAATTAGCAGAAATACATTTTAAGAATAGAAATGATATTAAGGCAATATTTCAGTATAAAAAAATAATAGAATTAGAGCCAAATAATAAAGAGGCTCATTTTGAATTAGCAAAACTTTATTATGAAAATGGTGAATATGAAAATGCTAAAAATGAGATAGAAAAGATAAAAGATAGAAAAGGTATAGAAATTGATTGCGATTATATACTTGTAAATTATTATTTAAAAGTAAAAAACAAGGAAAAAGCAAAGGAAATAATGGAGAAAGCTATATTAGGAAATGATATTAAAAATGAAAAGCTAACATCTTTAAGATATGAACTTGGAGTGATTTATGAAGAAGAAGGGAATTTTGAAGGGGCTTACGAGCTATATGAAAAAATAAAATTAGATATATTGAGATATAGGGATATAGAAAAAAGAATGCAAAAAATAAAAAAAGTTCTTTTTCCAGAAGAACATGCAAAGATGGTTCAACAAATAGATTATAATAAATTGCCAACATTGGAATTTGAAGATCTATTTTATAAAGTTATAGATTCATTAGGATATAAAGAAGCAAAATTAATAAAGAAAAATAGAAATTTAATATCTATTATTGCTGTAGAAAAGTTTAAAACTTTATTACAGGGAAAATATTTAATAGAGATGGGAAGAAATTTTGAAAGTGTAAGTAGACATGAAGTAGAAAAGTTTTTAATTAAAATAAAAGATGAAGGAGCAAAGAAAGGAATACTTATATCAACATCTACTTTTAATGATGCAGCTATAAAACTTTTGGAAGAAGTTAGTAATTTAGAATTGGTTGATAAAGTGAATATTTATGAATTAGCATAGGTTTGCATAGAAGAGTAACCATTTTTTATCAAAATAGGAGGAGAAATCATGGGAGATAGATATCATGGACATTTTGGAGATACAAAAATATTAAAAGATGAATTTTCAAAACTATTAGATGATTTTTTTGATTTAAAAAAAGAGGGGCTTCAAGAATATGATTTTTTGCCTGCTATGGATGTTTATGAAGCTGAAAGTAATGTTGTAATAGAAATAGAACTTCCAGGAGTAAAAAGAGAGAATATAGATATTGAATTTAATAATGGTATAATAACTATTAGTGGAATAAAAGAATCTAAAAAGGTTAATGAAAATGCTTTATTTCACAGAATAGAAAGAAATTATGGTAAATTTCAAAGAAATATTAAAGTTGAAAGTAAAATTATTGAAGATAAAATTGATGCAAAATTAGAAAATGGTATTTTAATGGTATTTTTGCCAAAAAAAGAAGATAATAAGATAATAATTAATTTGAATGATTAACCGGAAAAACTATTTTTCCGGTATTTTTTTGAGATAAAATCAAATCTTTAATATGAAAATGAGAAAAATTAAACATAATTATAATTTTATAAAATTTATAAAGGAGAGTGAATAATGGCAAAGAGAACAGATATTAAAAAAATTCTAGTAATAGGTGCAGGACCTATCGTTATAGGACAGGCATGTGAATTCGATTATTCTGGGACACAAGCTTGTAAAGCTTTAAAAGAGGAAGGATATGAAATTGTATTAATAAATTCAAATCCAGCAACTATAATGACAGATCCAGAAATGGCAGATGCTACTTATATTGAACCAATAAGAGCAGACATAATTGAAAAAATTATAGCTAAAGAGAGACCTGATGCAATCTTACCAACTATTGGAGGACAAACTGCACTTAATATGGCAGTAGAACTTGCAGAAAAAGGGATATTGGAAAAATATAATGTAGAATTAATAGGAGCAAAATTAGAAACAATAAATAAAGCAGAAGATAGAGAACTATTTAAGGAAGCTATGGAAAAATTAGGATATAAAATGCCAAAATCAGGATTTGCAAATAATTTGGATATGGCACATAAATTATTAGAGATGGTAGGATTTCCGGCAATTATTAGACCTTCATTTACATTAGGGGGAACAGGTGGTGGAATAGCATATAATATAGATGAATTTAATGAAATAGTTTTGGATGGAATTGACTCAAGTCCAATAAATCAAGTCTTAATAGATCAATCTATATTAGGATGGAAAGAATATGAACTTGAGATGATGAGAGATAAAAATGATAATGTAGTGGTAATATGTTCTATTGAAAATATAGATCCAATGGGAGTGCATACAGGAGATAGTATTACTGTTGCACCAGCACAAACATTAACAGATAAAGAATATCAAAATTTAAGAAATATGTCTATTGAGATTTTAAGAGAGATAGGAGTAGATACTGGTGGTTGTAATGTTCAATTTTCTGTAAATCCTGAAAATGGAGAAGTTATGATAGTAGAAATGAACCCTCGTGTTTCGAGATCATCAGCACTTGCCTCAAAAGCGACAGGATTCCCTATTGCAAAGATAGCAGCAAAATTAGCTGTTGGATATACTCTTGATGAGATAAAAAATGATATAACAAAAGAAACTTATGCGGCATTTGAACCAACAATAGATTACGTTGTAACTAAAATACCAAGATGGGCATTTGAAAAATTTAAAGGTGCTAATGAGATATTAACTACAAAAATGAAATCTGTTGGAGAAGTAATGGCAATAGGTAGAACATTTAAAGAATCATTACAAAAAGCTTTAAGAGGCCTTGAAATAGGAAGATTTGGGTTAGGAGCAGATGGAAAAGATGTTATTCCTACTGAAAGTGAATTGGTAGAAAATTTAGTAGTGCCTAATAAAGATAGAATTTTTTATTTGAGATATGGATTTAAATTTTTTAATAAAACAGTAGAAGATCTGTATAATCTTACAAAAATAGATAGATGGTATTTATATCAAATTAGAGATATAGTTAGATTAGAAGAAGAGATAGAAAAGTTTGATTTGGATAATATGTCTGTAGAATTAATGAGAAAAGCAAAAGAATATGGATTTTCAGATGTACAATTGGCATATTTATTAGAAACAGATGAAGATAAAGTTAGAGCTAAAAGAAAAGATATGAAGATAGATGTAACTTATAAAATGGTAGATACTTGTGCAGCAGAATTTAAAGCATATACTCCATATTTATATTCAAGTTATGAAAGTGAATGTGAGGCTAATCCAACAAAAAATAAAAAAATAATGATTTTAGGTGGAGGGCCAAATAGAATTGGACAAGGTATAGAATTTGATTATTGTTGTTGTCATGCTTCATTTGCATTACAAGAAGATGGATATGAAACTATAATGGTAAATTCAAATCCAGAGACAGTTTCAACTGATTATGATACATCAGATAGATTGTATTTTGAGCCATTAACAAAAGAAGATGTACTTAATATAATAGAAACAGAAAAACCAGATGGAATAATTGTACAATTTGGGGGACAAACTCCATTAAATTTATCAGGAAAAATAAATGATATATCTGGAGTTAAAATAATAGGGACTTCGCCTGATAGTATTGATATGGCAGAAGATAGAGATAGATTTGGAGAAATGTTAAATAAATTGGGAGTATTACAACCTAAAAATGGTATTGCAAAATCAGTAAGAGAAGCAGAAAATGTAGCTGGTATAATAGGATTTCCGATTATAGTTAGGCCATCATATGTATTGGGTGGAAGAGCAATGCAAGTAGTGTATGATATGAGTTCTTTGAGACACTATATGGAAACAGCAGTTTCAGTATCGCCAGAGCATCCAGTATTGATAGATAGTTTTTTAGAGGGAGCAATAGAAGTTGATGTTGATGCTTTATGTGATGGAGATGATGTAGTTATTGGTGGAATAATGGAACATATAGAAGAAGCTGGAATACATTCTGGAGATAGTGCTTGTATGTTGCCAACTCAAAATTTAACTGAAAATGTTTTAGATACAATTAAAGATTATACAAAAAAAATGGCATTAGAATTAAACGTAGTTGGGCTTATGAATGTACAATATGCAGTGAAAGATGAAAAAGTATATGTATTGGAAGTAAATCCAAGAGCAAGTAGAACAGTACCATTTGTAAGTAAAGCCACAGGAAGACCTTTAGCTAAAATAGCTTCAAGATTAATGGTAGGGAAAAAATTAAAAGAATTAGGGATTACAGAAGAGATTATTCCAAAACATGTAGCAGTAAAAGAAGCAGTTTTTCCATTTGTAAAATTCCCAGAAGTTGATCCTAAATTAGGGCCTGAAATGAGATCTACAGGAGAAGTAATGGGAATTGATCTAAGTGTAGGAAGAAGTTTTTATAAAGCACAATATGCAATTAATGAAAATTTTCCACTTAGTGGTTCTGTATATGTCAGTGTAGCTGATGAAGATAAAGCAGGAATATTAGAAGTAGTTAAACAGTTTTCGGCACTTAATTTTAAAATATATGCTTCAAGAGGAACAGCTAGATATTTAATAGAAAATGGAATAAATAAGCTTGAAGTTATAAATAAATTAAAAGAAGGAAGACCAAATATAGTAGATTATATTAAAAATAATAAAATTAATTTAATAATAAACACAACAAAAGGTAAAAATGCAAGAGGAGATGGAGAAATAATTAGAAAAAATGCTGTTACAAATGGAATTTTTTATGCAACAACAATAGCAGGAGCGAAAGAAACAATTGATGCTATAAAAGAAAAAGTTGAAAAAGGGATAAATGTATTTTCGCTACAAGAATATTATAAGAGATAAAGATAAAAAAATAAATAAAAAGAGCAATTCGTGATGGAATTGCTCTTTTGTTTGTAATTTAATATTAAAAAATAAATTTATTTTTTATAAATGATAGTGTAAAATAATTGTAGGGAAAAAAGATATTCAACGCAGAGTCACAGAGAACGCAAAGCTACGCAGAGATATTTATAAGAGAATGTATATGAATTTGAATAAAAGATTTTTTTATTATCAATTATTATATTTCTCTGCGAACCTCTGGTTACTCTACCGGCTCTGCGTTGCAATTTTTTATAAATTTTAAGGTTGACTTTAATATTATAATATGCTAATATATATTCATAATAAAAGTTGACTAAGGAGGTAAAGAAATGAAAAAGTATGATGTTACAGAAAAATGTATAGGGTGTAGGGCTTGTTTAGGAGTTGCAGAATTAAATTTCGATATAAATGATAAGAACAAAGCATTTATATTAAAACAGCCAGATTCAAAAGATGAAGAAGAAAAATGTGAAAAGGCAAAAAATATATGTCCAGTAGATGCAATAATAGAAAAAATAAAGGAAAATAAAGAGGAAGTAAGAAATTTAGAAAAGAATGATTTAGTATTTGCTAATGCAAATATTAAAGAGACTTTAGATAAATATCCAGAGTTAAAAAGAGTTTTAGTTAAATTATCTCCCAAATTTAAAAGAATGCAAAATCCAATTATGTATAATACATTAGCAAGATTTGCTACTTTTAAAGATGCGTCTAAAATAACAGGAGTATCCATTTGTGAAATTTTACATACTATAAATGAATATTTAGGAATAGAGAAAAAATTAGTAGAAAATATGCCTGAATGTGTGGCTGCAATGAAAGAGGATAATGGATTTGAAAAAGAAAGTAGTCCGATAAACTGGGAAGAGAGTAATGAAAGATATATTTATAATAACAATTCTATTGAAGAATTAATAGATAAAGTATCAAAATTAAAACCTCAAGAAAATATTGTTATGTTATCAGTAGAATTACCTTTGGAACTATTAAAATTAGTTGTTGGATTAAAATTTAAATATAACATTGAAAAAAATAGAGAATATAGATTATCTATTTTTAATTCTAAATCTGAAGAAATAGTAGATTGGAAAGATAGAAAAGATGAATTTGAGATTTTAGATGTAAGGACAATGGAAAGTGACCCATTTGATATAATAATAAAAAAAGCTTATTCTTTGGAGGAAGATAGTGGATTTATATTAATTCAAAAGTTTAATCCTATACCTATGATAAATATGTTAAATGAAATGGGATTTGAAAGTATTGTAGATGAAAAAAGAAGAAATGAAGTATGGATATACTTTCATAAAAAAGTATTAATCGAAGAAGAAAAAACTGCAATAGAGGATAAAATAGATGTGGTAATACAATCAGCAACACCAGTTGCGTATCCTGTAATGATGAGATTATTGCAATCGAAAAAGATAAGAAAATCTGTGAATATAAAAGAATTAAAAGTATGGGAAGAAACAGAAAAGCATTTAGGGTGGATTGTTAATGGAAAGGCGGATATAAGTTTTTCTGCATTAATTACATCTGGTAAATTAAAAAATAGTGATGTAAAAATACCAGCTTTATTTGTGTGGGATAATTTTGTGATACTTACAAGATATAAAGCTAATGGATTGGAAGATATAAAAGGAAAAGAGATATATGCTCCGTTATTTGAAGATGCTCCACCAGCAAAAATAACTAAATATTTAATACAAGCAAGTGGATTTGATATAGATGATTTTAAATTTAAATATGGAGAACCTTTTGGAAGGCCAGAAAAAATATATTCAGATTTTGTAACTGGAAAGGCTGATACTGTTATATTAAGAGAACCAGAAGCTGCATATGCAATAAAAGCAATGAAAGATAGAGGAGAAAAGATTTCTATTATATCATATAATAAAATTTGGAATGAAATTAATAAAGGGTTTGGAAGTTTTCCAAATGCAGGGATATTATTAAAAGGAGAATTTACAAGAAAATATCCAGAATTAACAAAAGTTTTGTTAGAAGAATTAAAAGAAGCTATAAATTGGGTAAATAATAATAGAAAAGCAGCAGCAGAATTATCATTTGATATGATGAGACAACCTGTTGATAGAATAGAAGAATTCTTGGATAGAGTTAATTTTAAATATGTTGAAGGAGATGAACTTGTAGATAAAGTGAAACAATATTTTGATATTCTGGTTAAAGAAGATATAGTAAATGATGTTGTAGATGATAAATTTTTAAATATGTTTAAGTTAGATTAAAAACTCCCGAAAGGGAGTTTTTTTAATTTACTAGAGAAGTATAAATTTATTCAGAAAATAAGTTACGCCGTTTTTTGAAATATGCGATTTTTCAAAATAAAATTTTTCATAAGCCAAAATCGCAGAAAAATATTTATATTTTATGAGATGAAGCGTAGCTTATTTTTTTTATAAAAAATTGTCATAACAATTTAAAATGTGGTATAATTAAACCAAGGTATAAATTTATTTTGTTGGAGGAAGCAATGGAAATTTTAGAAGAAAAAGCAAAAAATGGACAAAATACATATATAATAGAAAATAATAGTAAAAAAATATATTTATATAGTAAATATGACCCGAATAAAGATGTAGAAAGAGCTATAAAAAATATTGATTTTAATGAGGAGCAGATATTTATATTATTAGGGTTTGGGAAATATCATATAGAAAAAATAAAAAAAAACATGACAGAAAATTCTAATTTGATAATATTTGATTTGGAAGAAAATATAAAAAAATTAAAAAAATATTATATGAAGGATGAAAAGGTATTTTCTGAAAAAAATTTTAATGAAATTTTAAAATATGTATCTTTAAATTCAAAAAAAACTTATACATTTATAAAAGTAAACTCTTTATACAGAATAAATAGAGCAACTTATGATACAGTACAAAATGAAATAGAAAAACTGTTTAATTTATATAGAAAAGTGCCAGATGATTTTCTAAAGGAATATAATGGCAATTTTTTAGAGAATTGTAAATTATCTGAAGCTAAAATTAATTATGAATTTAAAGATTATATGTATCTTTTAACTAAGGAGATATTAGTTACATATACAAGGAGAGATAATAATTATGGGAATAAAAAAAGTAATATTAGTTAGAATGGGAGCTTTAGGAGATTTAATAAAAATAACTCCAATTATAGAAAGATTTTATGAATTAGGGATAAAAGTAGATGTGATAACAGATAGTGAATATAGTATAGTTTTATCAGAATATTCTAAGATAAATAAAATTTATTCAATAGATAGAAAAGATATTAGAGATATTTTTAATAAAAATGATAATTTAATATATTATGAAATGTATGATAAGTTATATAAAATTTTTCAAGAAATAAATAGTTCTGAATACGATTTGGTTATAAATTTGGGAGTTGCAAAATATCCGATAATTATAGCAAGTATGATCAAAGCAAAAGATAGAAAAGGTATATTTTTAAAAGGAAAAGATTTATTAGAATTTTATGGAGATGAAAAAGGGTATTTTGCTTATAAAACTCAATCAACTCCTAGTGAAAATTTAAAATTAAATAGAAAAGAAAATATCTGCGATTATTTTTTTGATGTAGCAGGTATAAAAAATAATTTTCATAGTGTGAGTATAGAAATTAAAAAAAATATAGAGATAAATAGCAATAATTTAATAGGAATACATATTGGGGCAGGTTGGAAAACAAAAAAATATATTTTAGAAAAATGGGGAAATGTTTGTAGTGGATTATTGGAAAGAGGATTTGATATATTATTAAATGGAGTAGAACAAGAAAAAGATGAAATTGAATTTTTAAGGAAAAGCGTATTGGAGAAAAGAGAAAAAAATTTAAAAAACAGAGGAGAACTCTTTGTAAATTATAATATGAGCGAATTTGACAAATTTGTAACATTAAAAAATATAAAATTATTAATTAGCACAGATAGTGGGCCTGCATCAGTTGCGGCAGCATTAGGGAAACCAGTTATAACTTTATTTGGAGCTACAGATATGTATAATGTAGCACCATATTCTGAAAATAGTTTTATAATAAATTCAAAAGAGAGATGCACTCCTTGTCTCAAAGAAACTTGTGATAAAAATATGGAATGTATGAGAAATATAAGTGGAGAATTAATTTTAGAAACAGTGGAATATATATTAGAAGGAAAGAGAAAGAAGATTAATAGCAAAGATGTTTATAGATGTAAATTTAATAAAGAGAGCAGGTTGGAAATAGTTAGTATGTATTGAAAAAATTAAAAAACTAGATGGTTAATTCTATGAAAAGAGGGGAATATTATGTTAGTTAAACTTGCATTTAGGAATATTTTCAGGAAAAAAACTAGAACAATTTTAACTTTAACAGTTTTAATTTTTGGAGTATATCTTGCTATATTTTATGATGGAATTTTAAAAGGATATACACGAGAAATGATAAATACATATATTAATACTGATATTGGAGAATTTAAAATTTATAAAAAAGGATATTATAAAAATAAAGATGATGATGAACGGTTGAAATATTTGATAGATAAAAAAGAGGTTGAAAAAGATTTAGATAAATTAAATATTGATAGATATTCTAGCCGATTACTATTTGATGGAACTATTGCAATTGATGAAAATGAATTGCCAATAAAAATTTTAGGAATAAATCCTAAAGTAGAAAATAAAATTTTTAAAAGAGATAAAGCAACAGTATCAGGAAATTTTTTAAGTGGTAATAAAGGAATAGTAATTGGGATTGGATTAGCTAAAGCTTTAAAATTAAAAGTTGGAGATATTGTAACTATTTTAGCAAGAGGAGTAGAGAAAACTATTAATGCAGATGATTTGAAAATAGTTGGAATAATTGAAACTAAAAATAATATATTAGATGAAAGTTCATGTTTTATAAATTTAAATTATGCGCAAAACTTTGTAAATACAAAAAAAATAAATGATATAGTTATAATGAATAAATTAAATAGAAAAGATATTAAAATTTTAGGAAAAAACTATGATGTAATATCTTGGAAAAAAGATTTAGGAAATTTAATAGAATTAATGGAATTTAAAGCAAAAGCTTCAAATCAAGTTGTATTTTTGATATTGATAATGGCAGGAGTAGGTATAGCAAGTACAATGTTAATGTCAATGTTAGAGAGAAAAAAAGAGATTGGAATAATGCTTGCAGATGGAATGAAGAGGAAAAATATTTTGTTACTTTTTTTAATAGAAGGTGGATTTATAGGAGTAATAGGAAGTTTTATAGGAGCTGTTTTAGGAGTGATAACAAATTATTTTTTGCATATTTATGGGATACCTCTTCCAATAGAAACATATAAAAAAATGCAGTTAAATATGGTTATACCTGAAAAAATGCATGCAGATTTGGATATGAAAACTGTTTTATTATTTTTTTTATTGGGAATTTTAATTGCATTGATTTCTTCTTTTTATACAGCATATGAGGCATCTAAAAGTAATCCTGTAGAAGCTTTAAAAAATATGTAAAAAATAGATTAAATGGTGGATCATATTTGTAAGAGTATAAAAGGATGATTAGGAGGGAATTTTTATGAAAAATAAAGGGATATCTATAAAAAGAGAGATAATATATATAACTACTTTTTTAACAATATTTATTTTAGTAGTTTTTGGAGCATTTTTCTTTTATAAATTTTGGGAATTGAATTTAGATAAAGCAAAAAATATAATAAAAGGAAAAAATAGAGAAATATCCATATTTACAGAAAGTTTTTTTAATAACATATTTAAAGATATAGATATTATTGTTAAAGATGAAAATACCTCATTAGCATTTAAAAATAAAAAATATAAAAAGAAAGTTTTGAAACTATTAAAAAATATATCAGAAACAGATAAATATATATCATATGTATATATAGGATACAAAAATAAAAAAATGATAATAAATAATTGGGAACCACCAAAAGGATTTGATTTGACTAAAAGACCTTGGTATATTTCAGCAAAAAAGAGTGCATATAAGATTTCAATAGGAAATCCATATAAGGAGATAAAAACAAAAGAATGGCTACTTTCTCAGTCGATTGCATTAAAAGATAAAGAAAATAAATTTGTTGGAGTCTTATCAATTGATTGCAATATAGAAAATATTGTAAAATCATTAGCTAGAGATAAAGAATATAAAACTCAAAGGACATATATAATAGATGAAAGTGGAAAAATTTTAATTCATCCAGATAAATTTTATATAAATAAATTTTATCCCAACATTAGAAAAAAACTTTTAAAAAATAATGGATATATTAATTATAGTTTAAGTGGAAATAGAAAAGTTATGGGGTATTATAGTAAGATAAAATCAACTGATTGGTATATAGTAACCTCAATAGATAGCAAAGAAATAGTTGATCCAATAATTTATAATATGGCATTAGATTTTATAATAATGATATTAATGGCGTTGTTAATAGGAAATATATTTAATATTATATTTTATAAAAGATTTGCAAAACCAATAATAGAATTAGAGGATAGAGTGTTAAAGATATTAAATGAGGAAAAAATAGAAAAAGGAGATTATAAAAATTCAAACAAAGAGATTATTAGGATAATAGAAGCGATAGAAACTATGACATCTAATTCATTAAAAGAGAAAAATAAAGAGTTAGAGGCTATAATAGAATCAACAAATAGAGGAATTGTAGTTGTAGATAAAGATGGGAAATCATTTTATATAAATAATAATTTTAAAAAAATTTGGGGAGAAGATTTAGAGTTAGGAAAATTAAATTCAAAAAATATACAAAAGATAGTATTTAGTAAAGTAAAAAGTGAAAAAATAGAAGAAGCTAAACAAAGATTTTTAAAATTTTTAAAAGAGAATAAAAGTTCTAAAGATATAATAGAATTAAATGATGGGAGAAGTATTGAGGTTTATTTTACAAATATAGATAACAATAGTAAAAGAGTTTGGAGTTTTAGTGATATAACAGAAGATAAAATGAAAGAATTGGAATTAAATATTGCTAAAGAAAAAGCAGAAGCAGCCAATAAGGCAAAATCAGAATTTTTAGCAAATATGAGTCATGAGATAAGAACACCATTAAATGGAATAATAGGATTTACAGAGTTAGTATCCAAAACACCTTTAAATAAATTACAGTTACAATATTTAGAAAATATAAAAGTTTCAGGAGAGGCATTACTTGGAATAATAAATGATATATTAGATTTTTCAAAAATAGAAGCTGGGAAATTGGAATTAGAATTTATAGAAGGAGATATAATAGATTTATCAGAAGCAGCAACAGAGATAACAAAATACAATGCAGATAAAAAGAATTTGGAAATATTATTAAATATAAAACCAGATGTACCAAGATATGCTAAGATAGATGTTGTAAGATTAAAACAGATACTAATAAATTTATTAGGAAATGCAATTAAATTTACAGAAAAGGGAGAAGTTGAATTAGAGCTAAAATTTATGCCAAAAGATAAAAAAATTGGATTTTTTACATTTTCAATAAGAGATACAGGAATAGGGATAACAGAAGAACAGCAGAAAAAACTTTTTAAAGCATTTTCACAAGCGGATAGTTCTACAACAAGAAAATTTGGAGGTACAGGATTAGGATTAATAATCTCAAATATGTTAGCAAAAAAAATGGGAGGGAAAATAGAGTTAGAGAGTAAATCTGGTAAAGGAACAAAATTTTATTTTACAATAGAAACAGAGTATGAAGAGGAGAATGATTTATTATTAAGAGATATATCAAAAGAGATAAAAAGGGTAATGATAGTAGATGATAATAAAAAAAATAGAGAGATACTAAGTGAAAATTTAAAATATTTCGGGATAGAGAGTAGAGGAATATCAAATGGATATGACGCAATAGAAATTTTAAAAGATGGTTATAAAGTAGATTTGGTAATAATGGATTATCATATGCCAAAATTAGATGGGTTGTCAACGATAAAGGAGATAAGAAAACTATTTAGTAAAGAAAAGTTACCAATAATATTATTACATAGTTCATCAGATGATTTTAAATTAAATGAGAAGTGTAAAGAGTTAGGAGTAAGATTTAATTTGCAAAAACCAATAAACTCACGAGAGCTAATTAGTTATTTGAAAAATATAAAAATGGAACAAGTATATAATAAACCTAAAACAGAAGATAAAAGAGGGAAGAGGCAAGAAGATATAATAACAAAAGATAAAGTAACCATATTAATAGCAGAGGATGTGGAGATAAATATGCTATTAATAGAAACAATGGTAACAATGTATATACCAAATTCTAATATATTAAAAGCTAAAAATGGAGAAGAGGTATTAGAAATAGTAAAAAATAATAAAGTGGATTTAATATTAATGGATGTGCATATGCCTGAAAAAGATGGGATAGAAGCAACAATAGAAATAAGAAAAAGGGAAAAAGATAGTGAACATATTTTTATAATAGCATTAACAGCAGGAGGAACAACTGAAGATAGGGAAAAGGCTCTATCTGCAGGAATGGATGACTTTATAACAAAGCCTATAGATAAAGATGAGTTAAAATCTACTTTAGGTAAATATTTAAATAAAATTATGAAAGAAAAAATGGAAAAAGATGAAAATAATTATCCAACCTATATAGAGGGAGTAGATATAAAAAGTGGAGTAGAGAGGATATTAGGAAATAAAGAGCTCTATTTTAAATTTATTTATGATTTTATTGATAAAAGTCAGAAGTATGTTGAAGAGATTAAAGGGTATCTATATAAAAATGATATTGAAAACGCAAGAAAAGTAGCACATGCTTTAAAAGGAGTATCTGGTAATTTATCAGCAAAAGATATTCAAGAAAAATCAACTAAATTAGAAAAAATATTGAAAGATAATGGCGATTATAAAGAAGAATTAGTTGAATTAGAAAAAGTTGTTGGAATCTTTGTGCATTCAGCTAATGAAAATAAAAAGTAATATGTTTTAATAGAAATAGTTCAAGATAGAAGCTTTTGACTCGTAAAAAAAGGGATATTTAAGATATCAGAATCTTAAATAAATCTTTTATCTTTAAAGTATAACTTATAAAGAGGTGATAAATATGATTAAGATGGCTTTTAGAAATATTTTTAGAAATAAAAAAAGAACTGTACTTGCTATTATTTCAGTTGCTCTTGGAATAGGTGGGTTGATTTTTGGACTTAGTTACATAAAGGGACTTGAACTGTTATTTCAAAAAGAAAATACTAAAGTAATGGGAGAAGTTAGAGTTACTGTGAAAAATTATGAACTAAAATCTAAACTTATGGATGTATCATCATCTATTTCAGTAAATTTAAAAAAGAAAATATTAAAAATTGAGGGAGTAAAAAGAGTAGATGGAATAATAAACTTTGGAGCATATATTTTTTCTGATAATGATGATTCAAAAGGTCTTGGATTTGGAGTTGAAAAAAACAGTTATATAAAAGATAAAGTATATAGAGGAAAATTTCTCACAAAAATTGGAGATATAGTTGTAGGGAAAAAAATACAAGAAAAATTAAATTTAAAAATTGGAGATAAAATAACTGTACTTACTGCAACAAAAGGAGCTTCAACTTTTGCGTTAAATTATAAAATAAGTGGATTTTATAATATTGGTGGACCTTTAAATAACAGTTTTTCAATATTATTAAATGATGCAATGTATCTTTTGGATATGGAGGGAGAAGTTACAGAATTACATGTATATGGAGAAAATATAAAGTTGGCAAATACAATAAAACTAAAACTAATGGATATATTAAAAACAGATAATGTTGAGATAAAAAAATGGGATGAAATTGGAGCAGCTTCTATTACTCAAGTATGGAACGCTACAAAAGCAGTTATGATAATAATTTTAGGATTACTCTCTGCAGTAGTAATTGTTAATACAATGGTAATGTCAGTTTTTGAAAGGAAAAAAGAGATAGGTGTAATGAAAGCATTTGGAATGAGTCGTATAAAAATAATAAAATTAATTTGTACAGAAGGGTTATTTATGGGAGTAATTGGAAGCTTATTAGGAATTTTAATAGGTGGCTTTGCAGGATATTATTTTTCTGTTAATGGAATTTTTTTGGGAAGTTCTATGAATGGAGTAATGGGAAATATAGATATTGGAGATACACTATACACAAAATTAGCAATATCTGATATAATAGTTAGCGGAATAACTGGAATTATAGTTGGAATATTTGCAAGTTTTATACCTGCGGTAATTGAAATAAGAAAAAGAGTTGTACGAAATTTATACGAATGATTAAAACAGTATTAATATTAATGATTAGACCCCAAAAAGGTAGTTTTCTAAAATCATACCACTACATATAGTTTCGTAAAAGCTTTCGAACACTATATGTAGTGGTATGAAGAAAACTAAATACCTTTTTGTGGGTCAAACATATTAATAAAAAAAGTTAAATATAGGCATACAAATGGAGGTAAAAATGAAAGAATTTAATATAACAGGAACTTGTATTCCAGAAGAGCATTATATGGTAGATACGTCTTTAAAATTAAATAAAATAATGAAATTAATAGAAAAAAGAAACTATTTCACAATAAATAGGCCAAGACAATATGGAAAAACAACAACGATGTATTTGTTAGATAAAAGATTGAAAAATAATAAAGAATATTTATTAATAAGAATTAGCTTTGAAGGAATAGGGGATGAATCTTTTGGAAATGAAGAAAGTTTGTCAGAAGTTTTCATTAGCTTAATAGAAAGAGAGATTAAATTCAAAAAAGAAAAACAATTGTTAGAATTTATCAAAAAAAATAAAAAGTTAAGAAAATTTAGAGAATTAGATGAATTTATAACAGATTTAATATTAGAAACAAATAAAAAGTTAATATTAATGATAGATGAAGTGGATAAAAGTAGTAATAATCAATTATTTTTAAATTTTATAGGAATACTTAGAGATAAATATTTGAGAAGAAATGAAGGGAGAGACTATACATTTCATAGTGTGATATTGGCAGGAGTACATGATGTTAAAAATCTAAAGCTAAAATTAAGAGCAGATGAAAATAGAACTTTAAATAGTCCGTGGAATATAGCAGTGAAATTTAATATAGATATGAGCTTTAATCCAGAAGAGATATCAACAATGTTAATAGAATATGAATCAGATGCAAAGACAGGTATGGATATAAAAAATATGTCAGAAAAAATATATATGTATACGAATGGCTATCCTTTTTTGGTAAGTTGTTTATGCAAAATAATAGATGAAGAATTAGATAGAAATTTCACTGAGAAAGGATTAGAAGAAGCAATAAAAATATTATTGAATGAAGAAAATACACTATTTGATGACATAATAAAAAATATAGAAAATAATAGAGATTTTTATAAATTTATAGAAAAAGTTATATTAGGAAATGATAAAGTTGATTATGTACATACAGATATAATGGCTTCATTAGGTAAGATGTATGGAATAATAAAAGAAAAAAATAAGAAAGTAGAGATAGATAATAAAATATTTGAAATATTACTTTATAATCATATGATAGCAAAACGAGAAAGAGTAAAAGGAGTAGTGCTAACTTATGAATTTAGGACAAAATTTATAGATAATAATGGGAATTTAGATATGGAATTGGTATTAACTAAATTTCAAGAACTAATGAAAGCAGAATATAGAAAAATAGATGAAAAATTTGTAGAGAGAGAAGGACGGCTTCTATTTTTAGCATTTTTGAAACCAATAATAAATGGGACAGGATTTTATTTTGTAGAATCGGAAACACGAGAATCCAATAGAATGGATATAGTTGTTACATATAATATGAAAAAATTTGTAATAGAATTAAAAATATGGCGTGGTGGACAATATGAGCAAGAAGGAAGAGAACAGTTGTGTAGATATTTAGAAGCACAAAATTTAAATAAAGGTTATATGGTATTTTACAATTTTAATAAGGGAAAAGAATATGTAAAGGATAGCGTTATGGTTGAAGGAAAAGAAATTTTTGAGATAATTGTTTAGGAGAGATAAAATATAATGTTTTGACACTAAAAATGTAAAGAACTGCAAAAAGAAGAATAGTTATAGAGTTTATGAGATGAATTAAACGATTCAAGGAGGAGAAATGGAAAAAATTAGTAATATAACATTTTCAAATTTAATAGATTTTTTTCCTGAAATGATTTTTATTTTTAATAAATCTGGAGAGATAATATTTAAAAATAAAAGTATAAATGATATACTTGAAAAAAATTATGATTCAGTTTATATATTAAACAAAGATAAAATAGTGAATCATTGTAAACTGAATTTAGGAAGCAAAATAAAAAACAGCAAAGATATTATATTTTATAGAGACTGTTTTTTAAATGAAATTGTAGAGGATGTTTTTGAAAAAAAGGAGAATATTCATAATTTAGAGGGAGAAATGAAATTATTTGTAGGAGAACAGGAAGAAAAACTTGATATTATTTTAAATGTAGTTTATTTTACAGATAATAACAAAGAATATGTATTGGTTTCTATTAGAAATATAACTGATGTAAAAGAATTTGAAAGAAGAAAAATAGCAGAATATGAAAAATTAGCTTTAATAGGCTCAACGGTAGCATCTATAATACATGATTTGAGAAATCCACTAACTGGAATATCTGGATATAATTATATATTAAGTACAAAAGCTAAAAATGAAAAAGAAGAAAAAATGTTTAAAAGAATAGATAGAAATATTAATAAAATAAATAATATGTTAGAAGAAGTTATGAGCTTTGCAAACGGGAAAGAAAAAATAGAAATAATTAAAAACAGAGTAAAAGTTCATGATTTTATAAATTATGTTTTAGAAGATTTTCATTTTAATGATATTGAAATAGAGTTTGATTTAGGAGATATAAATATAGAAATTGAAATAGATGAAAATAAGATGCAACATGTATTTTGGAATTTAATAAAAAATGCAAGTGAAGCTATAGTAGATAGTGGATATATTAAAATAAAATTTAGAGAAACAGAAGATAAATATATATTTGAAGTAGAAGACAATGGAAAAGGGATTCCTGAAAATTTAAAAGATAAATTATTTACACCAGGAGCTACATTTGGTAAAAAAAATGGTAATGGATTTGGTTTGTTAAGTTGCAAAACAATAGTACATAGTCACAATGGAGAAATTTATTTTGAGAGTGAAGAAAAAAAAGGCACTAAATTTATAATAGAGTTGCCCAAGAAATAATATATTTTAGGAAGGAAGTTAAAAAATGATTGATTTACATATTCATACTACATGTTCTGATGGAACTTATACTCCAGAGGAAGTTGTAGAATTATGCAAAGAAAAAAACATAGAGGTTATGGCAATAACGGACCATGACACAGTAGAAGGGTTAAAAGAAGGGAGAAAAAAAGCTGAAGAGTTAGGGATAACATTTATAAATGGAATAGAATTTTCAACAGATTATTATGGAAAAGAAGTTCATATACTAGGGTATTTTTTAAATATTGAAGATGAGGCTTTTTTAAAAGAAATAAAATTATTAGGAGAAGAAAGAGAAAAAAGAACAGAATTAATGTTAGAAAAATTAAAAAGATATGGAATAAATATAACAATGGAAGATGTACTAGAAGAAGTAAAAGGAAATCTTATAAGCAGAACTCATATAGCAGGAGCAATGTATAAAAAAGGTTATATAAGAAGTAGAAAAGAGGCTTTTATTAATTATATAGGAAGTGGAAAAGGAGCTTATATTCCAAAAGAAAATTTATCCCCAGCAAGAGCAGTAAAGTTAATAAAAGATAATGGTGGATTAGCATTTGTAGCACATCCCAAATTAATATCATTAGGAGAAAAAAGAACCTTGGAATTATTAGATATATTGCAAGAAGTGGGGCTAGATGGATTAGAAATATATTATCCAAGTTTTTCATCTATAGATATTGCATATTATAGTAGAATAGCAAAAGAGAGAGGGTTAATTGCCAGCGGAGGCTCTGATTTTCATGGAGGGAATAGAATTGAAATTTCTATTGGAGTATCTAATGTAAAGAATGATATTTATGAAGCAATGCTAGAGAGACTAGAAAGTCAAAAAAATGAAAAAGTGAGGAGAAATAATGAAAAAGTTAACAAAATTTTTAAAAAATAATATTATAAGTGGATTTTTAGTGTTTTTACCAATAGGAATAATAATATTTGTTTTTAAATTTGCATATAATTCAATATATAATTTAGTATTACCATTGGCAACAACTATTTCAAAAACTTCAAAAATACAGACAAGTTTTTCGGTTATTATAACAATAACATTAATATTAGCAGTTTGTTTAATAATAGGTATAATAGTTCAGACAAGTATAGGAGAAATTTTTAGAGAAAGAATAGAAAATAGAATATTAAAAAAAATACCTGGATATAATGTAGTGAATGAAACAATAAAACAGATATTTCAAGGAGAAGAAACGCCATTTTCAAAAGTAGCATTAGCAGATGTATATTCAAAAGGAGCTTATTCAACATGCTTTATAACTGATGAGACAGACAATATGGTAACAGTATTTGTACCAGCAGCATTAAATCCAACATCAGGGAATATATTTCATTTGCCAAAAGATAGAGTTACAATTTTGGATGTATCAATAGATGATGCAATGAGGTCAATAATAGGATGTGGAATAGGTTCTGATAAATTAATAAAAGAGTTTGAAAAAAATAAAATTGAATACAAGGAGAGAATATAGTAATGAAAAAGAATAAGAGTGATATTATTAAAGCAGCTGATGAAAAGAAAGAAAATACTCAAAGTATTATAAAATTATTACCAATATTAATTATATTAGCAATAGTTCCGTTAATAGTATTTTTGAAAGTAGTTAAATTAACAGGTGCAAGGCATGACTTTTGGACAGGAGAACCAAGAAATTGGGATTTCTTTTCATATTATAAAGTTATATGGATATATGTATTAACGGTTATATCTCTTGGTTCAAGTTATTTTGTAAAAAGAATAAAAAAATCTAATTTCTACATACCTTTATTGGCATATGGAATATTAATAAGCCTTTCTTCTATGGTTTCTAAATACAAAATTATATCTCTTTATGGATTTGTAGATAGATATGAAGGAGCATTTGTATTAATATGTTATCTTTTTTTAACATTTATAACTTTTAATTTGATAAAAAATAAATTTGATATAAAATTGATATTTTTTGCTTTAGGAATTGGTGCATTTATAATGTCTCTTATTGGAATATTTCAATTTTTTGGAATGGATATATTTAGAACGTATCAAGGCAAATTATGGATATTACCTCCTGACTGGGAGAAGTTGGCGGATAGTTTAAAATTTACTTTTGCCCCAGGCACAATTTATGCAACTCTTTATAATACAAATTATGTTGGAAGTTATATGTCAATGCTATTTTTATTAAGTATAATTGCAGTAATATATACTAAAAATAAAGTTAAACTAAGTATAATAATAATATTTAATCTGCTTATGTACTCAAATTGGATAGGATGTCGTTCAAGAGCTGGAATGGTTGGAGGAACTGCAGGATTAATATTGTTAATTATAATTTTTAGAAAAAAACTTTTAAAAAAATGGATGTTGATTTTAGGATTAGTAGTTTCATATATAGTTATAGCACTTTTAATGAATTTATATACAATAAAAGCAGAGTATAGTTCTGGACCGTTATTAGCAAAAATAGCCTCATTAGGAAGTGCAGCAAAACAAGTAGTAGAAGGAAGTAATGTTGCTCTTAAAGATATAGTTATGAAGAAAAATAGGATAGAAATAAGAACTAAAAAAGAAACGTTTATAATGGAAATAGATAAAGAGAAAATTAAATTTTATGATACTATTAATAATGTTTTGGAGTATAAAATTATAAAAGATGAAAATAAAGATAAAGTTATAATTTTTAAAAATGAAAAATATAGTAAATATAAAGTTAAATTATCAGAAAATAATATATTTACTCTATATTTTAATGGTATGAAATTAAATTTTATTTATATGAAAAATGGATTTAAATTAATTAATTCAAAAGGTAAATTGGATACTTTTCACAATATAGATAGAATAAAGTTTTTTGATGGAAAAGAAAAAGCTGGGAGTATGAGATTTTATATTTGGTCAAGAAGTATACCACTTCTTAAAAAAACTCTGTTTTTAGGATTTGGACCTGATACATTTGCAATATATTTTCCTCAAAATGATTATATAGGAAAATTAAAAGCATTTGGAACAATTTATGAAGTAGTGGATAAACCGCATGATATGTATTTGCAAATAGCAATAAATACAGGAGTTTTATCATTGATAGCATTTTTAGTTTTAGTAATAGGATATATATATCAGAGCTTAAATATATATTTAAAGAGAAACCTAAATGAATTTGAAATTATATCTGGTGGAGCAATAGCAGTAGCAATTTTTGCATACTTAGTAACAGCAACTTTTAATGATAGTTTGGTATCAGTTGCACCGGTATTTTGGGTATTATTAGGAGCAGGATTAGGGATAAATAGATTGAATGAAGAGAAAAAACAAAAATTGGAGGATGAATAAAATGAAAAAAACATGTTTAGTAACAGGTGGAGCAGGATATATAGGAAGTCACACTTGTGTAGAGTTATTAAATGCAGGATATGATGTTATTGTAGCTGATAATTTTAGCAATAGTAAAATGGAATCATTAAATAGAGTAAAAGAAATTACAGGAAAAGATTTTAAATTTTATGAAGTAGATATATTGGATTATGAAAAAACAGAAAGAATTTTTAAAGAAAATAAAATAGATGGCGTAATCCATTTTGCAGGTTTAAAAGCTGTAGGAGAATCAGTAGAAATTCCACTTAGATATTATCATAATAACATAACAACTACTTTAATATTATGTGAAATTATGCAAAAATATAATGTCAAAAATTTAGTATTTAGTTCATCGGCAACAGTATATGGTGATCCTGAAAGGGTTCCAATAACAGAGGATTTTTCATTACACGCAACTAATCCATATGGTAGAACAAAACTTATGATAGAGGAGATATTACAGGATTTATATGTAGCAGAAAAATCTTTTAATATAGCGATTTTAAGATATTTTAATCCAATTGGAGCACATAAAAGTGGAAAAATTGGAGAAGATCCAAATGGAATTCCAAATAATTTATTGCCTTATATTGCACAAGTAGCAGTTGGGAAATTAAAAGAGGTAAGGGTATTTGGGAATGATTATCCTACAATAGATGGGACAGGTGTAAGAGATTATATTCATGTTGTAGATTTGGCTAAGGGACATTTAAAAGCTTTGGAAAAATTAGAAGGGAAGCCAGGTATTGTAACTTATAATTTAGGAACAGGAAAAGGGACAACTGTTTTAGAGATGATATCCGCTTTTGAAAAAGCTTGTAATAAAAAAATACCGTATAAGATTATTGAGAGAAGAGCTGGAGATATTGCTAAATGTTATGCAGATCCTGAAAAAGCAGAAAAAGAATTAAATTGGAAAGCAGAAAAAGGGATAGAAGAGATGTGTAAAGATAGCTGGAATTGGCAATCTAAAAATCCTAATGGGTATGGGAAATAGACAATAAGTGATAAATAACAATTGCTAGTGATAGGTGGTTTCAAAAGTTTATGAAAGCTATAATGTAAATTTTGATGATAATTTATTTTGACAGACCTCATTTCTTGTTGTCGTTTTCTCCTAACTTAGGAGAAAACTATAGCGTGGATATTTGGTTTGTTGTTTTACGTCCTTGAGCAGGGTCAATGTCATCAAGCTAAGAACTGGGCTTGCCAACGGCAAGCCCCTACAGTATTAATTTATTTTATAATGTAGGGGTTTTGCCGTTGGCAAACCCGATATAAAATTATAAATTATCGTTAACTTGACGACATTGGGAGAAGGGTTGGGGATGAGGTCTGAAAAGTATTTAAAATTACATTAGAAATTATTGTATAGAAATAAAATTTAGCATTAAATAGTCATTTTGGATAAGGAGTCAAATATAACGTGCAAATATAATGAATGTAAAGGATAGTGACTTAAAAAGGCAACTTTATTTGACACTACCCCTAAAAAAGAGGAGAATATAGATGAGTTTAGAAATTATATATAATAAATTAATAAGGGATAATATACCTAAAATAATAGAAAAAAGCGGAGTTGAATATAAGGTTCATATTGCAGAAGAAAAAGAATATATTGAAAAATTAATTGAAAAAGTTTCCGAGGAGTTAGAAGAGTTTGTAGAAAAACCTTGTGAAGAAGAAATGGCGGATATTTTAGAAGTTTTAGAAACGTTATCAAAGGTATATAAATTAGATGAACAAAAAATAATTGATATTAAAAAAGATAAAAAGAACAAACGTGGAGGCTTTTTAGAAAGAATAATTTTAGAAAAAACAATTAAAAAATAATGTTGTAATTGGAGTAAAGTGAATGAATAATATAAAAGTTTCTAATGATGAATTATGGAATTTAGTTCCTACAACAAGAGAAATAAACAGTAGTAAAAGTGACAGATTACCGAATTCAGATATTTTTATTATTGGATAAAACAACTTAAAGAATCTACATTTTTTGTAGATTCTTTTTTATGCTTGACTAAAAAAACATACAAAATTCTCAAGCAATATAAAAACTAATTAAAAATTAAAATAAATTGATTGAATATTCTCTTAAAAGTATGATAAAATGTATTAATAAATAGAGAAATCGAAGGAGAGACTAATAATGGTAAACATAGAAAAATATTTATTAAAAGCAGAAAAACCAGCACAATATCTTGGAAATGAATTAAATGTAGCATACAAAGATGATTATGATTTTCATATGTGCTTAATATATCCTGATTTATATGAAATAGGGATGTCAAGTATAGGAATACAAATATTATATTTTTTATTAAATGAACAAAAAGGAGTTTATTTAGAAAGAGCATTTGCTCCTAATATAGATATGGAAAAAGTTATGAGAGAAAACAGTGTTCCTATGTTCTCATTAGAAAGTAAAACGGCATTAAAAGATTTTGATATTATAGCATTTTCATTATCATATGAAATGACATACACAAATGTTTTAAATATAATAAATTTATCTCAAATAGAGATTGAAAGAGAAAAAAGAGGAGAAGCAGACCCGATTATATTAGCAGGTGGAACTGGCTCATATAATCCAAAAGTTTTAGAAAAATTCATTGATGTTTTTGCAGTTGGAGAAGGAGAGGATGTCTCTGTAGAAATAGCAAATCTAATGAAGAAATTAAAAGGAAAAACAAAAGATGAAAAATTAGAAGCACTATCTAAAATAGAAGGAGTTTACGTTCCTAAATTTTATAATGGTGGAAAAATAAAAAAAAGAGTAGTTAAAGATTTAAATAATTCATATTTTCCAGAGAAATGGCTTGTACCATATATTAGAACTGTACATCATAGATTAAGTGTGGAGATTCAAAGAGGTTGTACAAGAGGATGTAGATTTTGTCAAGCGGGAATGATTTATAGATCAGTTAGAGAAAGAAGTTTGGAGAATAATTTTAATTTAATAAAAAATTGTTTGGATAAAACAGGGTTTGGAGAAGTTTCGTTATCTTCGTTAAGCAGTAGTGATTATACACAAATAGAAGGATTAGTTGATAAATTACAAGAAGAATATAAAGATGAAAATTTAGCAGTAGCACTTCCTTCTTTAAGAATAGATAAATTTTCGTTAAATTTAGCAAAGAAAATAGAACAAGTTAGAAAAACTGGATTTACATTCGCACCAGAAGCAGGGTCTCAAAGAATGAGAGATGTAATAAATAAAGGGATTAATGAAGAAGATATTATAGAAACTGCAAAAGGAGCATTTCAAGCAGGATGGAGACACATAAAGTTTTATTTTATGATAGGATTGCCATTTGAAACAGATGAAGATGTAAAAGAGATATATAATTTAACTAAAAGAGTGTTGTTAGAAGGTCTAAAAATAAGAAGAGATATAGAAATCACTGTAAGTGTTTCGAATTATGTACCTAAATCTCATACACCATTTCAAGGGATGGAACAAATGGGAATAGAAGAGATGATTAGGAAACATAATATATTAAGGGGAGCATTTTATAAAGAGAAAAAATTAAAATTGAAAATACATAGAAGAGAGCTATCTTATCTTGAAGGCTTTTTATCAAGAGGAGATGAAAAAATAGGGGATTTAATAAAATTAGCTTGGGAAAAAGGGGCTAAATTTGATGGATGGAAAGAGCATTTTAATTTCGAGGCTTGGAAAGAAGCAATAAGTGAGTTAGGGATAAATGAAAATGATTATTTTAAAGAAAAAAGTTTAGATGACAAATTTTCTTGGGATTTAATAGATGCAGGAATAGAAAAAGAATATTTTAAAACAGAACTAGAAAAAGCAAAAAATAAAGCATTAACAAAAGATTGTAGAGAAGGCTGTACAAATTGTGGGGTTTGTTGGAATTTAGGTGTTAAAATGGAGATAGAGAAAAGAGGTAATAAAAATGGTTAATATAATTTTATTAGTAATTGGTTTTATTTTATTAATAAAAGGTGCTGATTTACTTGTTGATGGTTCTGTAAAAATTTCTAGAAAATTAAGTATACCAGAATTAATAATAGGATTAACATTGGTATCGGCTGGAACAAGTGCACCAGAATTAGTAGTTAGCATATTAGCTTCAGTTAGAGGAGATGGCGGAATTGCTATAAGTAATGTTTTAGGGAGCAATATTGCTAATATATCATTAGTAATGGGGATATCATTGGTTTTGGCAACAATAACAATTGGAATATCAACATTAAAATATGAAATACCATTTTTATTAGTAATATCAATGTCATTATTGGCAATGTTAAGAAATAATAGTGGGACAATAACGAAATATGATGGATTTGTATTATTAGGATTTTTGACAATATTTGTGTCTTATCTTTTTGCATTGTCTAAATCTAATAAAGATATGGAAAAACAAATTTTAAGTGAACTTGAAGAGATAGAAAAAAATGAAAGTAGCTGGAGAGATATAATTATATTTACTGGAATAGGGTTAGTAATTCTTTCTATAGGAGGAGAATTAACAGTTAGTAATGCTGTTGCAATAGCAAAAAAACTTGGAGTTTCTCAAGTATTAATTGGAGCAACAATTGTAGCACTTGGGACATCGCTTCCAGAATTAGTTACTTCGATAATTGCTGCAAAAAAAGGAAGTGCAGATATGATGGTTGGTAATATTATCGGCTCAAATATATTTAATATATTAACAGTTTTAGGGATATCTTCTCTTTTTAATAATTTAGTACCAGATAGAGCTCCATATTTTGATTCCATTTATGGAATTTCTATTATAATTTTGGTATATATTTTATCAAAATTAAGAAAATCTAAATTAGGGATAGGAACAGGGATATTATTATTAATAAGCTATGTTGTGTATGTATATATAGGAGTGAAAATTGGATGATCAAAAACGAAAAAATAGTAATAGGAATGAGTGGCGGTGTTGATAGCAGTGTAGCAGCATTTTTATTAAAAGAACAAGGTTATGAAGTTATAGGAGTAACAATAAAATTATGGGAAAATTCAGGTTTGGAAAGTAAAGAAAAAGTATGTTGTTCATTAGAAGATGTGTATGATGCTAAAAGAATATGTGATAAACTTGACATACCTCATTATACAGTTAATTTTAAAAATGATTTTCAAAAAGAAGTGATTGATTATTTTATAACGGAATATAGATTAGGTAACACACCTTCACCTTGTATAATGTGTAATGAAAAAATAAAATTTGGGAAATTATTGGAATTTGCGAAAAGTATAGGAGCTGATTATATTGCCAGTGGTCATTACTCTAAAGTGAAATATTTAGAAAAACAGAACAAATATGTATTAGAAAAAGGTGTAGATGAAAAAAAAGACCAAACTTATATGTTATACAGACTTTCAAGCGAGCAATTGAAATATTGCAAGTTTCCACTTGAAAATTATAAAAAAGATGAGATTAGAGAAATTGCAAAAAATAATAATTTGATAACTTATAATAAAAAAGATAGTCAGGGGATATGTTTTGCTCCAGAAGGATATTATAAATTTTTAGAAAATAATTTAAAGAATGAAATATCAAAGGGAAATATTAAAGATGAAAATGGAGAAATATTAGGAGAACATAATGGATATCAATTGTATACAATTGGGCAAAGGAGAAACTTGGGACTAAATTTAGGGAAGCCATATTTTATAATAGATATTTTGCCAGATAAAAACGAGATTATCGTTGGGAAATTTGAGAAATTATTTAAAAAAGAGGTAGAAGTGATTAATTATAAATTCATATATTTATCTGAAAATGAGATAGATGGAAAAGCTGTTATTGCAAGACCTAGATTTTCAAGTAAAGGTCATATAGCTAAATTGAAAAAAGAAGGAGGAAGATTATTTTTAATATATGAAAGTGAAAATGCTGAAAATAGTAGAGGACAGCATATAGTTTTTTATGATAAAAATTTAGTAATAGGTGGCGGAATAATTTTTTAAAAAAAATTAAATTTGTGGTTTCAAGCCGGAATAGTATCTGTTTAGGCAGCAAAAGTATCTTTATAGGTCGGAATAGTATCTGTTCAGGCCAAAAAACTGGTTTGACATAGGAGAATGAAAAGAGTATAATCCAATTATTCCATTTCTTCTTAAATCTCTTTTTATAATAAAAGACACAGGTTCTCAATTCTGCCTGTGTCTTTTATTATGTTAATTTCTGGATATATCATAAAAATAAAAAAATAGGAGGAGTAAAGTGAAAAACAAAATTTATATTTTATTAGTAATAGTTATGATGATTTTAGGAGGTTGTAAAAGCAATAAGATAACAGAGGTATCGAAAATAGTTATATCATCAAATAAATCAAATATTAGAGCAGATGGAATAGAAGAGGTGACATTTAATGTTAAGTTTTATAATAAAAATGATGAAGATTTAGATGAAAATAAAGCTGATATATATATTAATGGAAAAAAAATATCTAATAATATATTTAAAACCTCAGAAGTTGGAGACTATGTTGTTCAAGCAAAATTTGAAAGTAAGGATAGCAATAAAATAATTATAAAAGCTGATGGAAAAAATAAAAAAGTTTTTATGGTTTATCTAACAGGAGATAGTAATTTAAACGGCGAAGAGACAGATGATAATGGAAACAATTATTATAGTAGTAGCAGTGATGATGTGACAAGAGATCTTGAGGAGATAAAAAGTAGCATAATAGATAAAAACAATATAGATGTTTATGTTTATATAGATACAAAATATAGTGAAAGCGGATATAGTGAAGGAATTTATCATAAAGAGGGAAATGAGTTAATAAAGAAAAAAACTTTATCAGAAGTGAATACAGGCGATGAGGAATCATTAAAGGGGTTTATTAATTTTGTTTTTGATAATACCAATGGAATGACATATATTTTAGATGTCTGGGGTCACGGTTCTGGATGGTGGGATGATAAATTTGGAAATGAGAATAATACAAGAGCAATAGGATATGATGATAGTTCTGATGGAGATAGTTTAGATTTGTGGGAATTAGAAAGAGCGATAAAAAATAGTAAAATAAAGAAGGTCGATATTTTATATTTTGATGCTTGTTTAATGGGAAGCATTGAAGTTGGATATCAATTAAAAGATGTTAGTAACTATATAGTTGGTTCTCCAGAATTAACACCTGGAAGAGGTGGAGCATATAAAGAGATTATAGAAAGCGTATCAAATAGTGGAAGTGATTTAAAAGAGGTTTCTAAAGATATAGCGATAATAAATTTAAATAGCTATAAAATTGGTGGATCTCAATATGAAAATTTTAAAAACAGTGTAGTTTTTTCAGCGTATGATGAAAAAGAAGTAGAAGGATTAGTTAATAAGTTAAATGATATATCGTTGATATTAAGCGAAAATACAGGATTACTAAAACAAATTGCAGATGAACTAAAAGAAAAAGTTATAAATTATATAAATCAGAATTTTAATGTAGATGCTAATTTTAATTTAGTAGAAAGTAGTAATAAGTTTGATTTTGGTTTAACTAGTTATGGTTCTGGAGATTTGTGGATATATGATGAAAATGAAAAATATTTAGGAAATGGATCAATTGATTTTTTACCAACAAGTTATATTGATTTAGGAAATTTATTGGAAAAAATAGAAAAATCTTCAAATTGTCCATTAGAGTTAAAAAATAAAATAGATGATTTTTTAATTACATATAAAAAATATGTATATTATGTTGGGGACCAAGATGGAGAAGATAATGATATAATGTCAGATATAGAAAGATATAGTACTGGAATGTCAATATTTTTAAATCTATATAATGATAAGGATGTAATATTGAGCCAAAAAAATACAGGAAATTATATTGGAGTTTTTTTATCGGGTTATGCTACCCAAATAAGTGGATTTAATAAGAATGATGAAATAGATACAAATTCTGTATTAGAAGAATACAAAACAGCATCAAAATTTGGTCAAACGGATTGGGTAAAAGTTTTAGATTCGTATGGGAATAATAAATAATAGATTAAATTTTTTATAGTAATTTAAACAAAAAAATCGGAATATTTTCCGATTTTTTTGTTTTATAAATCAAAATAAAAATTTTAAATTTATAGAAATATTGATATAGATATGATATAATGATTTGATATTAAAAAAAATCGATTATTTTTTAGAGACTAATATATAAATTAAAATCAATCTTAGATAGAAGGAGATATTTATGAAAATAGAAGCGGTTGCTATAGATTTAGATGGGACATTATTAAATTCCAATCACGAAATAAGTGATTTTACTAAAAAAACTTTATTTAAAGTAAGAAAAAAAGGAATAAAATTATATATTGCAACAGGTAGATTATATAAATCTTTATATAGATATAAAGAAGAATTGAAAATAGATACTCCTGTAATTTGTTATAATGGAGCAATGGCTGTAGATGGGAAAACAGATGAAAAAATATTTGAAATACCATTAAAAAATTCTGTTGTGAATAGATTAATAGAGATATCTAGAGAAAAAGAAGTACATTTAAACTTATTTAGTGATGAAAAGTGGTATGTAGAATGTACTGGTGGAGAACTAGAAAGATATGAAAAAAGTTCAGGATTAAGATCACATTTAGTTAATTTTGATAAAATAAAAGAATTGAAAATAACAAAAGGTATGTATGTTGGAGAAAATAAAGAATTATTAGAAATAGATAGTATGTTAGAAAAAGAGTTTGACAAAAAAATTTATAAAGCTTTTTCAAAACCATATTTTTTAGAAATTTTAAATGAAAATGTATCAAAAGGAGATACGTTAATAAAAATTTTAGAAAAAGAAGGAATTGATCCACAAAAAACAGTAGCTTTTGGAGATGGATTTAATGATTTGGAAATGATTAATTTAGTTGGAATTGGAGTTGCAATGGAAAATGCTCCGGAAGAATTAAAAAGTAAGGTTGATAATATAACAGTATCAAATGATGAAGATGGAGTAGCAAAATTTTTAATTGATTTATTGAAAATATAATAGATAGTTGCAAAAATAAAAAGGAAAAAGATTGAAACCACGAATGAAACGAGTGTAAACGAATTAGGAAAAATACTGTATTCGAGGTAATTTGAATATATTTGTGGTTAAAAAGATATAAATATAGTGAAGCGGTGGGATAGTCAAAAAACATATTAATTTAACTCAATAAAAATAAGGGTTGCAGAGTTATGCAATTGACTAATTGGAAATATAATTTTAGGAGGAAAAATGAGGTCAGGATTTATAGCGTTAGTAGGACGTCCAAATGTTGGGAAATCAACATTAATGAATTGGATTGTAAAAGAAAAAGTTGCAATAGTTTCAAGTAAAGCACAAACGACAAGAGATAGAATAAAAGGTATTTTAACCAAAACTGATACACAGTATATATTTGTAGATACGCCTGGTATACATAAGCCGCAACATTTATTAGGTGAGTATATGACTAAAACTGCTATTGATACATTAAAAGAGGTAGATTTAATAGTTATGGTTATTGATGGAAAAGCGGAAATTGGAAAAGGAGATAAGTTTGTACGTGAAAGAATAGAAGAAGCTGGAGGTACTCCTAGAGTAGCTGTAATTAATAAAATAGATGATTTGACAGATGAGGATATTGAGAAGAAAAAAATAGAAATAAAAGAGAAACTTGGGAAATTTAATGAAATATATACAATTTCCGGAGAATATGGAATAAATGTAGATGAATTTCTAAAAGGAATAAAAAAATATTTAGAAGATGGAGTTATGTATTATCCAGAAGATATGTATACAGATATGCCAATGTATAAAGTTATTACAGAGATAGTAAGAGAAAAAATACTTTGGAATACTAGAGAAGAAATTCCGCATAGTGTAGCAATTGAGATTACAGATGTAAAGCGTAGAGAGAATGGAAAGGATTGTTATAATATAAATATTTATGTAGAAAGAGATTCTCAAAAAGGCATAATAATTGGGAATAAAGGTAAAATGTTAAAAAAAATAGGGATAGAAGCTAGAAAAGATATAGAACAAGTATTAGAAAGAGGTATATATTTAAATTTATGGGTTAAAGTAAAAGATAAATGGAGAAAAAAGAAACCATTTTTAAAGGAGATGGGATATATTATAGAATAAAATGTGAGGTGATAATATGATGAAGAGTATAATATTGATAAAACTTATAAAAGAATTTGTGAAAAATGAAAATTATAAAAAATTAAAAGAGCTTTTAGGAACAATGCATGTACCAGATATTGCAGATATATTAGAAAAATTAGATATTGTAGATAGAAAAATGATTTATGAAAATATGGATGTAGAAGATGTTGCAATTTTAATAACTGAAATAAATTCTGAATATCAAGAAGAGATGATTACTCTTTTAGAAAATCACAGATTAAAAGAAGTATTGGAAAATATGTCAAATGATGATATTGCTGATATATTTGGAGAAGTTTCAGAAGAAGAAGTGAAACATTTGATGAAATTAATGGATGATGAAGATCGGGAAGAGGTAAAAAAATTAGTGAAACATGAAAGTGATAGTGCAGGTGGTCTTATGACTACAGAGTATTTCACTGTTTTTACTGGAGTTAAAATAAAAGAGGTAATTGCTCAGTTAAAAAGAAAAGGGGAAGATGCAGAACTTATTTATTATATTTACATAATAGATAAATCAAATAAGTTAAAAGGTGTTGTTTCTTTAAGAGATATCATTATAAATAATGGGGATATTGTAATTGATAAAATTATGAAGAAAAATTTAATATCAGTTAATGTAGAAACTGACCAAGAAGATGTAGCTTCAATTTTTTCGAAGTATGATCTTTTTGCTGTACCAGTTGTAGATGAAGGAAATAAATTAATTGGAATAATAACAGTAGATGATATTATAGACGTTATGGAAGAGGAAGCAACAGAAGATTTATATGCTATGGCAGGTCTTACAGAAAATGAAAGCGAAAAAAATAACATTATTTCATCTGTAAAAATAAGATTCCCATGGTTAATGGTAAGTCTTTTTGGAGAACTTATATCAGCGACTATTATGCAAGAATTTGGATACGCATTAAATAAAATAGTTGCTTTAGCATTTTTTATACCGCTTATAATGGCAATGGGTGGAAATTCGGGAAGTCAGTCATCTGCTATGATGGTTAGAAAAATAGCACTTGGAGAAGATGAAAAAAGTAAATTATTAAAACATATTTGGAAAGAAACTGTAGCTGGAGTAATAGTGGGAATAATATCAGGAGTCTTAGTAGGAATAATTTCATATTTATGGCAAGGGAATATTTTATTAAGTTTCATAATATCTTTTTCATTGTTTGTAGCAATGACTTGGGCTGCTTGGTTTGGATCAATAATACCATTAACATTTGAGAAATTTAAAATAGATCCTGCAGTTGCTTCAGGTCCGTTTATAACAACTGCTAATGATGTTGGAGGAATATTAATATATTTTGGATTGGCGACTGTTTTAATGAAGGTGTTAAAAGTTTGAATATTGATAAAAATGATAAGGGTGGACAATAGTCCGCCTTTATTTAATAAAAAAGTATAAATTGAATAAAATAAAAAAGAGGGGAATTAAAAAAATGAAAAAAACAGTTAGTTTAATATTTTTATTACTTTTTACACATATGTTTAGTTATGAATTTAATTATGAAAAAAAAATGGTTAATTATGATTATAATAAGCTGAAGAGTATTAATTTGAAATTAGATAAAAAATTAGTATATACAAGTGGTGGTGTTTTAGCTGGAAGTTTTCTTTTGGATGAAACAATTAGAAGAGTGGTGAAAAAAAATAAAAATAGTTTTTCGGATAACTATTTTGAAACAATGAATATTTTTGGTGGGGATTACGCAATTCTTTTATTAATGGGAACCTATGGAAGTTCTATTTTAACACAGGATGAAAAATTAAGAAAAACAAGTTTTACCTCAATAGAATCACTAACAGTTGCAGGAACTTTAACATTAGGAGTTAAAATGTTATTAGGAAGAGCTAGACCATATATGGATAAAGGTGCTTTTGAATTTAAATCAATTTTAAATTTTGGAACAGATTATTGGGCTTTTCCATCAGGACATAGTACTGTAGCTTGGGCAATATTTACTCCTTATGCAGAAGAATATAGTAAATGGATATATATTATTCCAGCATCTGTTTCATTAGCTAGAGTTTATAAAGATCGTCATTGGAGTTCAGATGTAATAGCAGGTGGATTAATAGGATTTTCTGTTGGATATATATTGCATAAGTGGAATAATAATATTAAATTTACAGGCAATGGAATTAAAATAGAATTTTAAATCAACAATAATCAAATACAGGACACTTTTTCATGGTATGTTCTATTTAAGGGCCTAACGCTTTGATTGCGAAGTGTAGTGACTTTTTTGGAGTTTTTCTCAAAAAAAAATTGACAAATGTAAAAAAATAGGTTATAATTTCATAGTAGAAAGTATAGAACTGAATTAGTACATATATTTCAAAAAGAGGAGGTAGTTAAGTAATGAAAAGATTATTAGTAGTGTCTACTTTGGTAGCTGGAATTTTATTAGCTGGAGGTTGCGGAAAAACTGCATCACCTGCTGGAGGGACTAAAGTAGTTAAAGCAGCAAAATCAGCAGTGTTATTTTCAAAAGAAGATGTAGCAGGGGATGATACGGGAGCAGGAACATATGTATATCCTACAGATAAGGTGTTTGTTCCAGGAGCATTTGATTTGTTAGGAGTAACAGTTAAAGATGCAGGGGATTCATATGCCATTTCTTTAAAAATAGCAACAGATTTTAAAAATGATTGGAAAAGTGCTGGTGGATGGGATGTACAAATGTTTGACGTATATTTCAACTTAGGGACAGGAAAACATCACCAAACTATTTCAGGAAGACATGTAAAAATAGCTGAAGGATGGGACGTAGCTGTTATGGTTGGGCCTGATAAACCAACAAGAATGAGAAAAGAAATAGATGATAAAAACAGTGATGTAGCTGATGATGTATCAGATCCAGAAAATTTAGTTGATGATGTGTTAATTCCTGATGAAATATCAATAGAAGGGGATACATTAACAGCAAAAATATCAAAAGATAAAATAGGAGATTTATCTAAATTAAATGGAGTTCAAGCATTTGTATTAGGTGCAGAAGGATATCCTTCAAAAGAAGATACATATAATAGAGTAGTAAATGAATATGCTGCACAATATAGATTTGGTGGAGGTTCTGATTATTTTGGAGATCCTAATGTAATGGATATTTTAGGAGATAATTCAAAACTTGCTGATTATAAATCAGATGAAGGAACAAGCGAATATCCAACTGTAGATTTAGTAAAATAAAAAAATGATTTTAATAAAATGAAAATAAAGCTCGCATATTGCGGGCTTTGTTTTTGGAATGTTATTTGTTAGGAAAGTATAAATTTATTCAGAAAATAAGCTACGCCGTTTTTTTTAATTAAATTAAAACTAGGGAGGGAATTGTGAAAAAAATTATTTTAGTAATGGCAACAATTAGTTTTTTAATAGCAGGTTGTAATTTTACGGTTAAAAAAGAGAAAAAAATCACAAAAATAGCAAAAAGACCATCTAGGCCTGCAAAAGGGGATTCTTATATTTTTATAAGAAGATTAGAACATAAGCCTAATAATGATTTTGTTGTAGTGAATAATGAAAAAAATATTAGAATAATGTTAAAATCTAGATCGAATGACGTAGAAAAAGTAAGTATAGTTTATGGAAATAAAGAAAAGGAAATGACAACTTTAGGTGCAGCCGGAATGTATGAGCATTATTATGTAAATATAGATCTAGATTCACCTGATATAAGTTATTATTTTAAATTAATTGATGGAAATGAAACTTATTATTATGGCAAAAAAAGTGGAAATTCTAAAGATAAAGTTACTAATTTTAAATATCATTTAAATAAAGATATGGTTCCAGCAATGCCAGAATGGGCAAAAAAAGTTGTTTGGTATCAAATATTTGCGGATAGATTTAGAAATGGTAATCCAGATAATGACCCTATTTATAATGAGTATGGACCACAAAGTTTTGAAAAACCAACAGGTGAGTTATCTGATGGGACTGCAAAAGCATCTTTGATTCCAGAAGAGAGATGGAATTCGAGAGCTGATGGGTGGAATGCAGGACAATTTACTATAAACAAATGGACATCTAATTGGAATAGTGATGAACCATGGGAAGTTAAAGGAAGAGAAAAATATGATTGGGATCATGGGAATACAAGACATTATGGTGGAGATTTACAAGGTGTAATAGAAAAATTAGATTATTTGAAATCTTTAGGAGTAACAGCTATATGGTTTAATCCAGTCTTTTATGCAGAGTCAGACCATAAATATGATGCAGCTGATTTTAGACATATTGCTCCATCATTTGGAGTTATAGAAGAAACAGGAGAAAAATATGGAATAGAAGTTAATAAGGATAATAAATACGGAGCAAAATTAAGTAACAAAAAAGGCAATAGTGAATATAAATTATTGAGTTATGATATAAAAACTGGTAAAAATGGATTAGGAGAAACAAGTGATCCATCAACATGGGTTTGGACAGAGTCCGATATTATAGCAGCAAAAATGATAAAAGAAGCTCATAAAAGAGGAATGAGAGTAATTTTTGATGGAGTATTTAATCATACTGGAAATGAATTCTGGGCATTTACTCAAGCTATAATAGAGGGGCCTACATCAAAATATGCCAGTTGGTATAAATTTACAGATTGGTCAAAAGTGAAAGAATATACAAAAGAAAATGTTGAAAAATGGAATCCAGGTGTAAAATATAATGGAAAATCTAAAATTGGAGTTTATGAAAAAGATAATATAAAATATAGAACTCGTTGGGTAGCAACTCCTAAAAATGCAACGCCAAAAGAAAAATGGGAAATTTATTTATGGAATAAAGATAATGTTAATTATAATTCTTGGTGGGGATTTAGATCGTTACCTAAATTAGATCATTTTAATAAAGAAGTTGGAAAACATATTATAAATATTAGTAAAAAATGGTTGTTAGGTCCAGATGGAAAAGTATCTTCAGATTTTAAGAATGATGATGGAATAGATGGATTTAGATTAGATGTACCGTTAGATATAGAAGATCAAAGTTTTTGGTTAAGATGGAAAAAAGCTATTAGAGAAGTTAAGAGTGATGTATATACGTCTGCAGAGATATGGGGTCAAGCAAGAGACCATGTATATGGTAAAAAATTTGATGCTGTGATGAATTATGAATTTGCGAAGTATTTATTAAACTATGTAGTTGATACAGGTAAAAGAAATAAATTAAAAGCATCTGAATTTAAAGCATCTGAAAATACTCTATTTTTAGGATATGCAGATTCTACTGCTAGAGGTATGCAAAATTTAATGGATTCTCATGACACAGATAGATTGTTCTCAATGATAATAAATCCTAATAGAGAATATGATAGAAATAATAGAATAAATGAAAATAGAAGTTATAGAGCTGTAAGACCTGATCTTTACGATACTATGGCAATAAATAAATTAAAATTAATATCATTAATACAGATGACATATGAAGGATCCCCTATGATATACTATGGAGATGAAGTTGGAATATGGGGACCAGATGATCCTATGGATAGAAAGCCTATGTTGTGGAAAGACTATATGCCGTATGAAAAAGAAACTGATGAGTATGGAAAATATAAAAAGAAAAACATACAATTTAGTAAAGATGTTGAAATTGATGAGGCAAATAATGTTATAAAATATAATGTTAAAATAAATAAAGATATATATAATTGGTATAAAAAACTTATGAATATTAGAGATGAAAATGTAGATTTATTTGGATTGGGAGAATTAAAATATATTTTGAGTGATGATTCGAATGATTCAATAGCATATGTTAGAAGCTATAAAAAGAAAAAAGCAATAGTTGTTGTTAATAATAGTTCTAAGGAAGAAACTTTAAAGCTAAAAATAGATGGAAAATATAAAGATTTGATTAATGGGAAAATGGTGGAAGATATTGATGGGATTTTAGAAATAAAATTACCAGCTAAAACTGGAACAATTTTAATGAAATAAAAATATTATTTTTTAAAAGGTTTTTAAGTCGTATGGCTTAAAAACCTTTTTTCATTCCTTATGAAATAAGTTGTTAACTTTTTTAAATTATCTTAATAAAATCTATAAAATGTCGATAATAATGTGAAGAGGAGGTGGGAAAATGGAGAAAACTATTGCAGCACAAAATGTTTTGCCAATTAAAATTGGGAAAAACAGTATAAAAGGAGGTGTGAAAAACAAGGAAGTAGTTGTATCTAAGTTAAAACAATTTAAAGAAATATTAAATGAAAATATGAAAAAAGAGAAAAAAAGTTTTAATTTAGCTGAAAAAGATATAAAAGAAGGAAAAACAATTGATAAAAAAACAACTGAATTATTAAAAAAAGTAAAAAAAAGAGAGAAAAAATTAGATGTAAATTCAGAAATGGATTTAAAAGGGGTAATCTTCAGTTTAACAAAAGGAGAAATTTCGAAAGAAGATTTTGTTAATAGAGTATCAAAATTATTAAATTCAGAAACGTCTAAAATAGGGGCAGAGGAACTATTAAAAGATGGGAACAAAAGAGATTTGTTAGGAAAAGAAGGAACTGTAAAAAATGGTAATTTAAAAGTGAAAAAAACCAGATCAAAAAAACAGAATGAAACAAAGGTAAAAGCCAAAAATGTTAATATTGAAAGAGAAGATTTGTCTATTGATCAAAAATTAAAAAGAGCATTAAAACTAGAAAAAATCAAAAAATCAAAGGATCAAATAAAAAATATTGATTTGAATCAAAAAGAAATAAAATTAAAAAACGGCTTAATTCCAAAAGAAAAAGAGATAAAAACAACGAAGAAAACAAAACAAACAGTAATTGAAAAGAAAAAACCAGTTCAAAACGAAATAAAATTAAAAAGTGACTTAATTCCAAAAGAAAAAGAGATAAAAACAGCAAAGAAATCAAAACAAACAGTAATTGAAAATAAAAAACCAGTTCAAAACGAACTGAAATTAAAAAGCGGCTTAATTCCAAAAGAAAAAGAGATAAAAACAAAGAAGAAATTAGAACAAACAGTAATTGAAAAGAAAAAACCAGTTCAAAACGAACTGAAATTAAAAAGTGGCTTAATTCCAAAAGAAAAAGAAATAAAAACAAAGAAGAAATTAGAACAAACAGTAATTGAAAAGAAAAAACCAGTTCAAAAAGAAATAAAATTAAAAAACAAATTAATTCCAAAAGAAAAAGAGATAAAAACAACAAAGAAACCAGAACAAGCAGTAATTGAAAAGAAAAAACCAGTTAAAAATGAAATAAAATTAAAAAGTGACTTAATTCCAAAAGAAAAAGAGATAAAAACAACAAAGAAACCAAAACAAACAGTAATTGAAAAGAGAAAACCAGTTAAAAACGAAATAAAATTAAAAAGTGACTTAATTTCAAAAGAAAAAGAGATAAAAACAACAAAGAAACCAGAACAAGCAGTAATTGAAAAGAAAAAAACAGTTAAAAATGAAATAAAATTAAAAAGTGACTTAATTCCAAAAGAAAAAGAGATAAAAACAACAAAGAAACCAAAACAAACAGTAATTGAAAAGAGAAAACCAGTTAAAAACGAAATAAAATTAAAAAGCGACTTAATTCCAAAAGAAAAAGAGATAAAAACAACAAAGAAACCAGAACAAACAGTAATTGAAAAGAAAAAACCAGTTAAAAACGAAATAAAATTAAAAAGCGACTTAATTCCAAAAGAAAAAGAGATAAAAACAAAGAAGAAATTAGAACAAACAGTAATTGAAAAGAAAAAACCAGTTCAAAAAGAAATAACATCTGAAAAGATATTGGAAGATGTAAAAGGGATAAAAGAGGGATTTAAACAAAACAATGTATCAGTAGCAGAGAAAAAATCAAAAGAGTCGCCTATTGCTATAGAAAATTTAGAAGTAATAAAAGGGACAGCTAATGAATCGATTGTTTTGAAAAATAATATCAATAATAAAGGCAATAAATTGAAACAAAAAAAAGAAACATATAATGGTTTTTTGAATGGAGAAATTAAAGAAGATAAATTAAATGTGTTAAAAGAAAAAATATTGGAAAATCCAAAAATAAATAATGAAAAAGATTTGGAAGTTAAATTTTCTGATGATAAAATAGAAAACAGATCAAATAAAATAAAATTTGATAGAAAAGTTTTTAATGCAGATATAAAAAAAGTTACATTAAAAAAATATGGTTTTAAAAAGATAGAAAGAAAAAAAATAGAAACAGATAATATTATTTCAAGAGATAATACGAATATAATGAAAGATAACAATATAAAAGCAGAGCCTAAAAAAGTTATTCAACAAAATACAAAATTAAATTATACAAATATATTAGAACAGGTTGAAAATGGAATAAAAATGAATTTTAATTCTTCAACAAAAGAGATGAAGATAAAATTACATCCAGAAGAATTAGGAGAGTTAGAAATAAAAATAAGAATAGAACATAATATAATGAAAGCAGAATTTGTTGTGGATAATCAAAAAGTAAAAGAGATATTAGAAAATAATTTTAATAATTTGAGAAATAATTTGAATGATAAAGGCTTTTCAGGAGCAGAAATTAATGTAACTATTTCTAATGGAAATTTTCAAGAGAATAGAAATGGAAAAAAAGAGAAAGTTAATGATTTTTTTAAGAAAAAAAATAAAATAAGTAGTTCAGAAATAGATATAAATTCCGAAAATATAGATGTAAACTCGAAATATGATTATATTACAAACGAAGGAATAAGTATTTTAGCGTAGGAAGGAGGTAAAGTTATGGATGCTATAAGTGGAGCAGTAAAAACACAAGAACAGTATAAGGATACAAGGGAAATAAAAAATAATACACAAACTCTAGGAAAAGATGCATTTATGAAATTGTTAGTAGCTCAAATGCAAAATCAAGATCCATTGAACCCAATGTCAAATACAGATTCAATTGCACAATTAGCACAGTTTAGTTCGCTAGAGCAAATGACAACATTGAATGAATCTTTTAATAGTTTGAGTACGAACCAAAAAATAGCGAATATATCAGCAGGTGCTCAATTTCTAGGAAAAGAAGTAGAAGGTTCGGCTGGAGATGATCAGATACAAGGTAAAGTTGTAGGAGCATCTTTTAAAGATGGAAATCCTATATTAAGAGTAGATTTAGGAGACGGGAGTTATAAAAGCATTGCTATGCAAGATATTACAAGTGTAAAATAGCCAAAATAGGCAGGTGATTAAAAATGGCAAATTTGTTCATAAAAAATTATGGTTTCGATATAAATAATTTACGAAAAGATTTAAATAAAGAGATAGCTAATAAAAAACAAGTAGATAAAAGTTCTAAATTTAAAGATTTATTAAATGAGAATATTGTAAAGTTTTCCGCACATGCACAAAAAAGACTACAAATGCGCAATATAAAAATTACGAATGAAGGAATAGATAAAATAAAAAATGGGATAGAAAAATTAAAAAATAAAGGTGGGAAAGATTCTGTGGTTATAATGGATGATAATGCCTTTGTAGTTAGTGTTAAGAATAATACGGTTATAACTGTAGTAGATGATAGAAATTTAAGAGAAAATGTTTTTACGAATATTGATAGTATGATAATTTTATAATTTAGGCTGGACCGAAAGGGAGCCTCTTGCCATTGAATGATTGATATGGTGTAATAAATAAATTTAGGAGGGTGAAAAAAATGATGCCATCGTTGTTTTCAGGAGTAACAGGGTTAAAAAATCATCAAGTGATGATGGATACAATAGGGAATAATATAGCGAATATAAATACTGTAGGATATAAAAGATCGAGAGTGGCATTTCAAGATCTAATGAGTAATACGTTATCAAATGCAAGTGCTCCGCAAAGTGGAGAACTTGGAGGCAGAAACCCTATTCAAGTTGGATTAGGAGCTAAAGTAGGGAGTATTGATACTATTTTTACAAATGGATCTCCACAGGTAACAGGAAGAGATTCTGATATAAGTATTGATGGTGAAGGGATGTTTATGGTTGGAGAAGGAAAAAACACTTATTATACTAGAGCTGGAAATTTTGGGCTTGATTCAGATGGGTTTCTTGTGGCAAGTAATGGAATGAAAGTTCAAGGTTGGCAAGCGACTAAAAAAAGTGATGGAACAACTGAAATAGCAGCAGGAGCTCCAATAGGAAATTTAGATATAAAATTAGGAGAAGTTTTACCTGCAAAAGCTACATCTGTTATAAGCTATGCTGGGAATTTAAATGCTGATGGTGGTCTTAGCGACATAAGACTTACAGTAGATGCAGATGGAAATGGTACAGGAACTAGCGATGTTGATGTGAGTATTAAGTTTACATATGATGTCGATAATGACAGATGGAATTGGAGTGCTAGTAATGCAGCTGGGAGTACATCGACACCTACAATATCTGGAAGTGGATATATGACATTAGATGCAGACGGGAATATAACTGGAAGTGTAACATCTGCTGAAATAAAAAATGATTCTAATGGAAAAGTATTGATTGATGTTCCTACTAATGGAAAGATAACTTTTAAAGAAAAAATAAAATCTGCAAATACTTCTACAAGTAAATTTGTCACAAATAAGATAGTTAATTCAAGTACTGTTTATGATTCGGAAGGAGCTACACATGCGTTAAGCATGGAATATACTAAAATTGATGAAAATATGTGGAAATTTAATGCTACAGAAGGAGATGGACTTGACGTAAATAATGGGAAAGGTTTTATGACTTTTGATTCATATGGACAGTTTAGAGGAGCGTATACATTTGCGGAAACAGATAGTGCAGATTCTACAAAATTAGGAACAATTACAGATTCTGATGGAACAAGTATAAATAGTTATCCTTCTCAAACGGCTTTAGGAATTACTACAGACAGTTCTGTAAAAGCTAATTATCTATTAGAAGGGGAAGATGCCTCTTCTAAAACAGCTCCTTATTATTTGGATAATAGAGGAGTTATAAAATATAGAGGAGCTACAGATTCTGATGGTAATGGAATACCGGATAAAGATAAATATGGAAATACAATTGATGAGATAACTTTAACATCGATTCCTGAAGAGGGAGAGATTATGAATAATGCTTATTCTGGAAGTTTTAGTTTTGATCCTGGGAATGCAGGAGGAGCTTTACCGCCAGATGAAGGTGCGGAATTAGTAAGTATTCAACCTGATTTTATTGGAGTAAATCAATTTCATTCAGATTATGGAGTTAAATTTACAGGACAAGATGGATATGGAATGGGAGAGTTATCAAATTTTAGATTTACAGATAATGGAGATATAATAGGAGAATATTCAAATGAATATAAACAAATAATAGGAAGAATTTCAATTGCAAAGTTTTTTAATCCAGCAGGATTGGCAAAAATAGGGAGTACAATGTTTACACAAACATCAAATTCTGGAGAGGCTCAAGTTGTAAGGCCGGGGACCTCAGCATCTGGAACGTTAGCACCTGGAAAATTGGAGATGTCAAATGTTGATTTAGCTCAAGAATTTACAGATATGATAATAGCTCAAAGAGGGTTTCAAGCTAATTCTAAAACTATTTCTACAGCGGATCAATTATTACAAGATTTGATAAGTTTAAAAAGATAAATGATTAGGCGAGGATAAAAACCTCGCCTATATTAAAAAGTATAGATTTTTTTTTAGTTTAATGATATAATTTATTTAATAGTAAAATATAAATTTATTCAGAAAATAAGCTACACTAATTTTTTTGAAATATGCGATTTTTCAAGTTGAAATTTTTCAGAAACCAAAAATTTAGAAAAATATTTATGTTTTACCATAGGAAGCGTAGCTTATTTTTTTATTATGGAGGTATATAATATGATCATATTAAATACAGTAGGAAAAAATAGCAAGGAGATAGTTGTTAATGCTGAGTTGATAGAAATAATAGAAGAGATTCCTGAAACTTTGATAACTTTAACAACAGGAAAAAAAATTTTAATTAAAGAAAAAAAAGAGGAAGTTATTAATTTTGTCGTAAATTATAAAAGAAGTATATTGATATAAAGGAATGGCTTAAAAATAACATTTCCATTTTGTTTTAAAATACGCAATGTTTTAAGCGTTTTTATAACAAAATATGAGAACATTATTTTTTAAACGTTCCAAAGATATGTAGATAGGAGGTTTTTTATATGGATATAGCTACAGTCATTGGATTTGTTGCTATTTTAATGTTAATGTTAATAGGGATGGGGTTTAATTTAGGGCCATTTGTAGATGTACAATCAGCAGCTATAGTTGTTGGTGGAACTGGCGGAGCACTTTTAATGTCATATCCATTGCCAGTTATATTAAAAATTGGTGGAATTATGAAAAATGCATTTTTTAATTCTTTGCCTGATACTGGAATAGTTATAACTACATTGGTAAGTTTTTCAGAAAAGGCAAGAAGAGAGGGACTTTTAGCATTGGAAGCTGATGTAGAGTCATTAGAAGATGAATTTATGAAAAAAGGAATTCAGTTAATAGTAGATGGAACAGATCCAGAATTGGTAAAAAGTATATTAGATACAGAAGTTTCGTTTGTGGATGAGAGGCATACTGTAGGGAAAGGAATGATGGATACTGGTGCTAGTTTAGGGCCTGCTTTTGGTATGCTAGGAACGCTAATAGGACTTATACTTATGTTAGGGAATTTAAGTGATCCAGGTTCATTAGGGCCATCAATGGCAATCGCATTAATTACGACTTTGTATGGTTCTTTTATAGCAAATGTAGTTTTTACTCCAATAGCTAATAAGTTGGGATATTATAATTCAAGAGAAGTTCTTAGTAAACAAATGGTAATAGAGGGGATTTTATCTATTCAAGCGGGAGATAATCCAAAAGTTTTAGAAGAAAAATTAAAATCATTTTTATCAGGTAGCGAAAGAGGAGCTGTTGCACCAAAAGAGGGGGAATAATCATGGGTGAAAAAAAATGTCCAGAATGTAAAGAAGGTGCGCCAGAGTACATGAACACTTATGGGGATATGATGACCCTATTAATGTGTTTTTTTGTATTATTGTTTGCGTTTTCATCTTTAGATTCTCAAAAATTTCAAACTATGATGAAAGCTTTTCAAGGGGCATTAGGAGTTATGAAAGGTGGAAAGACTGTTAGCCCAGAAAAGCTAATAACTGACAGCAGGATACAAAATAAAGGAACTGAAATGAAATTTGCAAAAATGGCAAAAGAGTTGCAAAAAGAATTACAAGATAGATTAAATGAAGAAAATAAAAAAACAGGAAAAAATAAAAAATTAAAAGATATTGCAGATATAAAATTAACTGAAAGAGGGCTGAAAATTAGTTTTGGAGATAGAGCTCTATTTGATATAGGAAAAGCAAAATTAAAAAAAGAATCAAAAGTGATGTTAGATAAGATAGCTGGATATATAGGGAGATTAGAAAATAATATAGTAGTGGAAGGTCATACTGATAATGTTCCAATACATAACAATGAGTTTCCGAGCAACTGGGAGCTTTCAACAACAAGAGCAACTAATGTTTTAAGAAATTTATTGAAAAAATCTCCTTCGTTAAAAGGGAGAATTTCAGCTTCTGGATATGGAGATACAAGACCTATAGCTACTAATGATACAGTTTCAGGAAGAAAAAAAAATAGAAGAGTTGATATAATTATATTGAAAAGTAAAGATGAGATAGTTAGTGAAGAGTTATTGAAAAGAAGTTTACAAGGAGGAAAATAGTATGCCAGATGAAGAGAAAAAAGAGATGCCTTTTATAACAAAAGCGTTAATTGTGGCGATATTAGCTGTTGTAATAATAATTTTAGCTGCAGGTATTTCATATTTTGTAGCTTCTAAAGCAATAAAAACTAGTTCTACAGCTCAAATTGAAGGTGGAGGAAAATCTAAAAAAGATTCAAAAAAAGATAAAGATAAAAATGTTTCTGGACCTATTGTTGATTTTGGAGGATTTACAGTAAATTTAAATGAGAAAGAAACAAGGTATTTAGTTTGCAAGATACAATTTGAAATAGATCCAACAGGAAAAGACAAAGGGAAAAATGGTCAACTGGAGGTTCCGGAAAAATTGGTTATATTGCAAGATAGAGTTTTAACAATTTTGAGAAGTAAAAGCATTATGGATTTGGCACAAGATCCAAGTTTGAAAAATTTAAAAAAAGAGATTATAAATGCAGTGAATAAAGTTTTAGAAAAAAGTAAAATTAGTGGTGTATATTTTACAAGTTGGATAATTCAATAGAGAGTTAGATAGAAGATTAGAATGTAAAAAGATTTTTGAAATATTTAAATAATATATATATAAATATGAAGAAAACTAAATACTGTTTTGAGAAACAAACAATAAATGATTTATTTCTCAAAAAGTAGTTTTCAAAAGTCACATTTATATATATAATTTCGTAGAGAGATTCGAACATTATATATATAAATATGAAGAAAACTAAACACTATTTTGAGAAACAAACAATAGGTGGTGATAAAATATGGCAGAAGTATTATCGCAGGACGAAATTGACGCACTGTTGTCAGCCATATCAACTGGAGAAGTAAATTTAGAAGAAGCAAAAAGTATAGAAGAAGAAAAAAAAGTAAAAGTTTATGACTTTAAAAGACCAGATAAATTATCTAAGGATCAGCTGAGAACAATTCAAATGATTCATGAAACTTTTGCTAGATTAAACACTACAATGCTTTCTGCTCAACTTAGATCGGCTATTCAAATACAAGTTATTTCTGTTGACCAAATAACTTATGAGGAATTTATTCGTTCTATACCAGAATTTACTATTTTAGGGATATTTGATGTTGGTAGTTTAGAGGGAAATGCTATATTAGAGATGAATCCCAATATAGTATATACAATAATAGATCGGTTATTTGGTGGACCTGGAGAAATGATAGATCTGTCAAGGGAACTTACTGATATTGAATTAACTGTTATAGAAAGAGTTATTTTAAAATTATTAAATAATTTAAAAGAGTCATGGTCAAATATAATAGAAGTTTCACCACGAATAGAACAAATAGAATCAAATCCACAATTTGTACAAGTAGTTGGGCCAAACGAAATGGTGGTGCTTGTAACATTTGAAGTGAAAATTGGAAGTGTGGAAGGGATGATGAATATATGTCTTCCTTATCCAATGATAGATCCAATTGTTTCTAAATTATCAGCACAATATTGGTTTTCATCTGTAAGAAAAGAGATGACAAAAGAGAATTTAGGAGCTTTAAAAAGTAGATTGAATAAAGTTAATGTACCACTTATAGCTAATCTTGGTAAAGCTATAGTTTCTCTTAATGATTTATTGAAACTAAAACAAGGGGATGTATTAAAATTAAATCAAAGTGCAAATAAAAATTTGGATATATCTGTGGGTAATAAATTGAAATTTAAAGCTACCCCAGGGACAGTAGGAAAAAAAATGGCGATAACTATAAAAGAAGTTTTAGAGGAAGGAAGTGATTAAACATGGAGGGAATTTTATCTCAGGAGGAGATAGATGCTTTGCTTGGTGGGGGAGATTCTGCAGGAACAGAACCAGAGCCTAAAGAATCTAATTTTGAAAAAAAAATACATTTAACTCAAGATGAAAAAGATGTTATAGGAGAGGTTGGGAATATCTCTTTAGGATCATCTTCAACAGCGTTATCAACGTTACTAGGGAAAAATGTTTCAATAACAACTCCAAAAGTAGAAGTTTGGAATTTGGAGGAATTAAAATCTAAATTAGCTGGAGAAGAAAAAGTAGTTATTCAAATAGAATATAAAAGTGGTTTTAGTGGATTAAATATGCTGATAATGGAAAGTAAAAACGCACTTATAATAGGGGATTTGATGATGGGAAACGATGGTAGTAACCCGCCAGATAAATTAGAAGATTTATATTTAAGTGCAGTTGTAGAATCGATGAATCAAATGATGGGAAGTTCAGCAACTTCATTAGCTGGGATGTTTAAAAAAGAGATAGATATAAATCCACCTTCAGTATCAGTAAGTAATATAGATGAAATTAATTCAAAAACAGATTTTTTTAATAAAAATAATGAATTTGTAATTGTAATATTTGATATGAAAATAGAAGGATTAATAGATACTAATATTTATCAAATTTTAAGCGCAGAATTTGCAAGAGAAATGGTTTCTGAAATGCATAAAATGAGTGGGGAAGAAGAGGAGCCTCAACAACCACAACCACAAATGCAACAGCAAACTATTCAACAGAATCCACAAATGCAACAACCACAAATAAATCAAAATATGGGGATGCAAATGCCACCGAATATGGGATGGCAACAACCACAAATGCAAAACATGGGAATGCCTCAACAGCCACAAATGATGGGAGGATATCAAAACTTTCAACAACCTGTAAATGTACAACCAGTACAATTTGCATCTTTTGGAAATTCAATTCAGCAAGAAATGCCTTCAAACATAGATTTGATAATGGATGTTCCATTGCAAGTTACTGTAGAATTGGGAAGAACAAAAATGCAGATAAAAGAAATACTTGACTTAGGGCCAGGTTCTATAGTAGAATTAGATAAGTTAGCAGGAGAGCCACTAAATATACTAGTTAATGGGAAATTGATTGCAAAAGGAGAAGTAGTTGTAATTGATGAAAGTTTTGGAGTTAGGGTAATAGATATTGTTAGTAAAATGGAAAGATTAAATAAAGTCCAATAAAAATAAGGAGGTATTATAAATGGGAACTAAAGTATTGATTGTTGATGATGCGGCGTTTATGAGAATGATGATTAAAAACATTTTATCAAAAGCAGGGTATGAAATAGTTGGTGAAGCTGAAAATGGTGCTCAAGCGGTATCGAAATTTAAAGAGGCAAAACCAGATTTAGTTACTATGGATATTACTATGCCAGAAATGGATGGGATTACTGCAGTAAAAGAAATAATGAAAATGGATGGAACTGCAAAAATAATAATGTGTAGTGCAATGGGACAACAAGCAATGGTTATAGATGCAATACAAGCAGGCGCAAAAGATTTTATAGTTAAACCATTCCAACCTAATAGAGTATTAGAAGCAGTAGGGAAAGTTGTAGGAAGTTAGTTATGGATAGATTACTTTTTCTTGAAATTTTTTCTTTTTTTGTTATTGCTATAATTTTAGCTGGAGCATTATATGTTTTAAGAGGAAAAAGAAAAAGTATATTTTTTAAAAATAGCAATATAGAAGAAATTGAGAGATTTTATTATATGCCTAAAGTATTTATTTCTATTGTAAAAATAGGAGAAAAATATTTTATGTTAGGAGTGACAGAAAATAGTATTAATAAGTTAGAAGAGATATTAAATATGGATGAAATTGAAGAATTGAAAAAAGTTTCAAGTAAAAATGAAATTGGAACTAAATTTAGTAGATTTTTTTCTGAAAGAAAAGATAATAATGTAGAAAATTTAAAAAGTAGATTGAAAAAAATGAGGCATGAAGATGAAGAGTAAATTAAAAGTTTTATTTTTTTTTATTATAATATCGTTTAGTTTGTATGCAGAGCAAAAAATTGCTATTCCAAAATTTAATTTTGGAATAGGTGCATCAAAGTCTCCAGACGATTTAGTTACAAGCTTGCAAATCTTAATGGGATTAACAATTTTAACAATTGCTCCATCTATAATAATAATGACTACTTCTTTTATAAGAATTATTATAGTATTACATTTTGTAAGGCAGGCTTTAGGAGTGCAACAAATGCCCCCAAATCAAGTTTTGGTTGGGCTAGCACTTTTTCTTACTTTTTTTATAATGGAGCCAACAGCTAACGATATTATGCAAAATGGAATTAATCCATATTTGAATAAAAAAATAAGTCAAGAGACACTATTTAAAAATATTGAGAATCCTCTTAAAAAATTTATGTTAAAGCAAACGAGAGTTAAGGATTTAGAATTATTTGTAAAACTATCTAAGACTAAAAAAGTAAAATCAAGAAAAGACTTGTCTGTATGGATAGTGACACCAGCATATATAATAAGCGAATTAACAAGAGGATTTGAAATTGGAATTTTAATTTTTATTCCTTTTATAATAATAGATATGATAGTGGCTACAGTTTTAATGTCTTTAGGGATGATGATGTTGCCGCCAGTTATGATATCTATCCCATTTAAGCTTCTGTTATTTGTAATGGTTGATGGGTGGAATTTAATAATTAATTCTTTAGTAAAAAGTTTTAATTAGGAATAGGTTAAAAATAACATTCCAATTTTGTTTTAAAACAACAAGATTCAACTGTTTTTATAATAAATTTTATAACAAAATATAACAAACTTATTTTTTAAATGTTATTTAGGAGAAAAAGATATGTCGGAAGAATTGATAATGAAATTAGTGACAGATGCATTGATGTTAATTTTGAAAATAACTTTGCCAGTTTTAATAGTTGGTTTAACAGTTGGTTTAATGGTAGGGATTTTTCAAGCAACTACACAAATTCAAGAAATGACGCTAAGTTTTATTCCTAAAATAATAGCAGTGTTTTTAGTTATTTTTTTGTTGGGACATTGGATGTTAATTACAATTGTAGAATATACAAAAAATTTATTTGAACTTATTTCAACACTAAGGTAGATGAAAATATGAACTTTTTATATAATAATGTAATATTTTTTTTGTTGATTTTTTTAAGGCTAAGCGGAATACTTTTTTTTACTCCTGTTTATAGCAGTAATAGTATAAACAGAAGAGTTAAGATAGGATTTCTTATTTTAATAGCTTTTTTAATTTATCCAGTTGTACCAAAAGATATATCTATTTTGAGAAATTTAACTTTTTTTAATTTGATACTAATAAGTATAAAAGAAGTTTTAATTGGCGCAATAATAGGTTTTTTTGTATTGTTGATTTTTTCTACAGTACAAACAGCATCTCAAATATATAGTATGGATATGGGATTTGGAATGGTAAATATATTTGATCCTGTTTCACAAATACAGGCACCTGTATTAGGGCAGTTAAACTATTTGTTTATATTGGGAATATTTTTAATAACTGGTGAATATAGAAGAATATTTGAAGTTTTAGTATCTACTTTTTATAAATATAAAATAGGCAATATTAGTTATCATTATGGTACTCTAGCTAAAAATATGGCAGATAGTTTTGCATATTATTTTATGGTTTCTGTGAAAATTGCATTACCTGTTTTAGGAATATTATTTATTGTAGATGTTACATTGGGGGTTATGGCAAGAATAGCTCCACAAATGAATGTTTTTTTTATAGGTATGCCATTGAAAATTTTGGTGGGGCTTTTGTTTTTAATCACGTTTATTCCGTATTTATTTACATATCTGAATCACTTATTGAATAACGGATATATAAAATTATTATATATTATACAAAAGGTTGTGACTTAATTGTTAGAGTATAAAATCGGTTATTCGATAAATTTACAGCTATTTGCGGAAGGCGAGAAAACAGAAGAAGCTACTCCAAGAAGAAGAGAAGAGTCTAGGAAAAAAGGGCAAGTCGCTAAAAGCCCAGATTTAGCTCAAACAGCAACATTATTAGTGGGTATAATTGTATTAAAAATAATGTTTAAATTTATGTATAAAATGTTATATGTGAATTTTAAAAATAGTTTTTATAATATGGATATAACAAAATTTACAATAGAAAAGTTAGAAGAAATTTTTTTAAAAGATGCTTTACTATTTTTCATAGTTATTTCTCCGATTTTATTAGCAATTTTAATATCTGGAGTTTTAGCTAATTATATTCAAGTTGGTTTTCTATTTACAACAGAACCTTTAAAACCTAGTTTTAGTAAGATAAATCCAATAAGTGGATTAAAAAACATGTTTTCATTAAAAAAACTAGTAGAACTAATAAAAACAATAATAAAATTAATAATAATAGGAATTTATGGATATTCAGTTGTTAAATCAAATTATAATAGCATTTTAAAAATACCGTTTTTAAATTTTTTCGACGGTTTTATATTAATTTTTAAAATAGTATATGATGTTGTTTTAAAAATAGCTATGGCATTATTTGTATTAGCTGTTGTAGATTATTTCTATCAAAAATGGGAATATGACAAAAGTTTAAAAATGTCAAAACAAGAAATAAAAGAAGAGATGAAACAAACAGAAGGGAATCCACAATTAAAAGCTAAGATGAGAGCAATGCAAAGAGATATGATAAGAAGACGAATGATAGAAGAGGTTCCAAAGGCTACTGTTATAATAACAAATCCAACACATTTGTCAGTAGCTTTAAAATATGATAATACAATGTCAGCACCAGTAGTAATTGCAAAAGGGGCTGATAATATAGCTTTTAGAATAAGAGAAATAGCTAAAGAAAATGATATACCAATAGTAGAGAACAAACCATTAGCTCGTGCTTTATATAAATCAGTTGAGATAGGGGATGAAGTTCCAGAAGAATATTACAAAGCAGTTGCTACAATATTACAACATATTTATTATAACTAGGAATGTTATTATTCCTAACTAAAGGAGTTCGAGTGAAATATGGCTCAAAATGAAAGATTAGGATTATTAGTACCAATATTTATGCTTGGTGTAATATTAATGTTTTTTATACCGTTACCAACATTTTTATTGGATACATTTCAAGCTTTAAATATTACTATATCCGTTACAGTATTTTTGTTATCAATGTATACTAAAGAGGCATTGGATTTTTCTATATTTCCAACTTTGCTATTGGTAACAACTCTTTTTAGATTAGCGTTAAATGTTTCTTCGACAAAATTAATTTTATCTTTGGGAACAGCATTTAATGGAAAAGTGGTTAGAAGTTTTGGTAATTTCGTAGTTGGGGGAAATTATATTATAGGGATTATACTTTTTTTGATACTTGTTATTATACAATTTATGGTTATTACGAAAGGGTCAGAAAGAGTTGCAGAGGTTGCTGCAAGATTTACATTAGATGCGATGCCTGGGAAACAAATGAGTATAGATGCTGATTATAATGCAGGACTTATTACAGAAGATGAAGCAAGGGATAGAAGAAAAAAAGTTCAAACGGAAGCAGATTTTTATGGAGCTATGGATGGAGCTTCTAAGTTTGTAAAAGGTGATGCAATAGCAGGAATAATTATAACTTTTATAAATGTTATAGGAGGATTGATTATTGGTGTTATAACAAGGGGAGAACCAATTGTAGATGCAGCAGCAACATATACAATATTAACAATTGGTGATGGTTTGGCTTCTCAAATACCTGCACTATTAATATCAGTAGCTACAGGTATTATTGTTACTAGAACAACTTCAGAAGCAGATTTCGGTTCAGATTTAATAAGACAATTTTTTCAAGAACCTAGGATCTTATATATGGTATCTGGAGTATTGGTCGTAATGGGAATTATTCCAGGAATGCCTAAAGTACCATTCTTCATATTATCTTTAAGTTTTGGAACTATAGGATATATAATGAATAAAAATATTTTAGAGGCAGAAAAAATTGCAGTAGAAGAAAAAAGAAGTTCTGAATCTAATGAAGAGATGAGTCAGCCAGAAGAGGTAAAAGATTTATTAAAAGTGGATGAAATGGAGTTAGAATTAGGATATAGTTTAATTCCAATTGTAGATACATCTCAAGGAGGAGACCTTCTAGAGAGAATTACTATTATAAGAAAACAATTAGCAATTGAATTAGGAATAATATTACCACCAATTAGAATAAGGGATAATATGCAGCTGAATCCTAATGAATATTCTATTAAAATAAAAGGAACAGCAGTAACAAAAGGGGAAATAATGATTGGCTATTATTTAGCTATGAATCCAGGTGGAGCAGAAGAGATAAATGGGATTCCAACAGTTGAACCAGCATTTGGATTGCCAGCAATATGGATAGGAGAAGAACAAAGAGAAAAAGCTGAAATGATAGGATATACAGTTGTAGACCCAACCTCAGTTTTGGCTACACATTTAACAGAGACTATAAAAAAATATGCACCTGAAATATTAAGTAGAGAAATGGTAAAAGAATTAATTGAAAATATAAAAACAGAATATAGTGTTGTTGTAGATGAAGTTTATCCTAAGAAATTTGAATTAGGAGAGATTCAAACTGTTTTACAAAATTTATTAAATGAAGGTGTATCAATAAGAAATTTACAACTTATTTTAGAAATAATGGCAGATGCTTCAAAAATAACTACAAATGTAGATATATTATCAGAGTATGTAAGAAGTGGATTGTCAAGGCAAATTTGCTCAACAATAGTTGCTCCAGATGATAAAATTCATGTAGTGACATTAAATCCAAATTTAGAAATAGAATTAAAAGAAAATATTCAAGAAACTGATTTTGGAAGTTATTTAAATATCGATCCAGAAAAAAGCAATAAAATAATAGTGAAAATAAGTGAAGAAGCTAAAAACAGTACAAATATGGGATATCAACCAATAGTATTAACAAGTCCAGAAATTAGGAAGCCTTTAAGGAGACTTATTGAAAGAGATTTAAAACAAGTAATGGTTATCTCATATAATGAAATAATATCTGAGATTGATTTAGAAGCAGTGGGGATGGTGAGCGTTGAATAATGTCAGCTGGGCAAATGAAAATAAAAAATATGAAAACTTATATAGAAGATGAATATACAATTGCATATAAAAAAGCTAGAAAAGAATTAGGTTCTGAACTAATAATGATAGAGAGAGAAAATGTAAAAGTTGGTGGCTTTTTTGGATTGTTTTCTAAGAAAAAAGTAAAAGTTACATTTGGAATAGAAGATGTTCCTAAAAAAAAATTTAAGCAAGAAAAAGATTCTGCTAATAAAGAAGTTATAGAATTACTAAAAAGTATGGGGTATATGGATAGTAATAATAATGTTATAAAAGGAAAAGTGGAAACCAGCATTACAACTAATGAAAATAATTCATTAAATAATATAGGAATATATAATCCATATAAAAATAATGTACAAAATATTAATAATATAAATAAACAAGAAGAAAAAATAGAAGACGTAAAAGAAAAAATAAAAAAAGAATTAACAGAAGAGTTGAAAAAAGAAATCTTTAAAGAAGGAATAGCAAAGGAAGAAGTAGTAACTAAGAATAAGGATAAAGATGAACTATTAAAAATATTAAGGGATAGTGAAATATCAGAAGAATATTGTGATGAAATAGTAGAATATTTTGTTAAAAATGAATTTAATTCTACAAATTATAAAAAAGGACTTATAAAATATTTTTATGAAAATATTTTGACAAATGGCGGAATAAAAGATGAGAAGTTTATTATGTTAGTTGGTCCAACTGGAGTAGGAAAAACTACTTCTTGTGCAAAAATAATTGCAAATTATTGGAATTCAGGAGAAGATGTTGCTTTTATAACATCAGATAATTATAGATTAGAAGCGGTAAGTCAATTAAAGGCATATGCTAATATAATGAGAGTTCCAGTAGAAGTTATAAAAAAATCAGATGAATTAAAAAATGCTATTGAGAAATTCAAAGAGAAAAAGTTAGTATTAATGGATACAGCAGGAAGAAGTCCTAAAAATACAGAACAAATAAAAGAGTTAGAGGAATATGTAACAAAAAATAATGGAAAAATGGCGGTATATTTAGTTCTTAGTGCTACGAGCAAGCTATCGGTAATGGTTGATACCATAGAAAAATTTAAATATTTAAACTTTTCTAGTATAATTTTCACAAAATTAGATGAAACTACTAATATTGGAGCACTATTAACGGTTTCTAAAAAGTATAATATAGCAATATCTTATATAACAACAGGACAAAAAGTACCAGATGATATTGAAGTTGCTTCAAATGATAGATTGGCAAAAATCTTTTCTGAGGAGTTAGACTAATATGGATCAAGCAGAAAAATTAAGAGAATTAGTAAGAAATAAAGAAAAAAATGTTGGTGATAAACTACAATATAAAAATGCAAAAGTATTTGCAATTACATCAGGTAAAGGAGGCGTGGGAAAAACTAGCCTAGCAGTTAATGTGGCTGCATTTTTATCTAAAATTGGAAAAAAAGTATTAATTATAGATGCAGATTTGGGATTATCTAATGTAGAAATAATGCTAGGAATAACTCCAAATCATACAATAAGAGATTTAATTAAAAATAATAAAGATATAAAAGAGGTAATAACAAAAGGACCATTTAATCTAGATTTTATATCAGGAGGAAATGGATTTTTAGAAATGGCAGAACTTTCAGATGTAGAAAGGGAAGAGATACTGATAAAATTACAAAAATTAGATGAAGAATATGATGTGATTTTAATAGATACTGGTGCAGGGATATCCAAAAATGTGATTTCATTTTTAATGGTAGCAGATGAAATTATTGTTATAACTACTTCTGAACCTACTTCGATTACAGATGCATATAGTGTTATAAAAATTGTAAAAGATAAAATAGAAAAACCAGATTTAGGTATTATAATAAATAGAGTTAAAAATATAATTGAATATAAAAAAGCTTCAAGTTTATTAATAAATACTTCAAAAGATTTTTTAGAAATGAATATAAAAAATATAGGTTTTATATATGAAGATAGTTGTGTTAGAAATACTATATTTAAAAAAACACCATTTGTTATATATTATCCAGATAGTCAAGCAACAGGGTGTATTAAATATATTGTGGAAAAGTTAGAATTTAACTATGAAGAAAAAACCAGTGGTTTAATAACAAAATTTAGAAGCTGGTTTAAAAATGTTGGTAGGTGATGATAATGATAAAAGTGTTAGTAGTTGATGATTCTATATTTATGAGAAATATTATATCTGATATGTTGGCAGAAGAACATGACATTGAAATAGTTGGTAAAGCCAGAAATGGGAAAGAAGCTATAAGATTAAACAGAGAGCTGTCTCCAGATGTAATAACTCTAGATGTAGAAATGCCTGTGATGAATGGATTAGAGGCTTTAAAAGAAATTATGAAGGATAAGCCTACAAAAGTTATTATGGTAAGTAGTTTAACATCTGAAGGAGCAATTGAGACAATAGAAGCTTTAGAAAATGGAGCATTTGATTTTGTACAAAAACCATCAGGAACAATCTCTTTAGATATAAGAACAGTAAAAAAAGACCTACTTGAAAAAATAAGAGTTTCATTAAAAGCGAATATAAAAATATTAGAAACAAGTGCAAAAGATGAAAAAGTAAAGCTTTCTAAATTTATGTTTAATAAACCTAAAAAAACAGTAGAAAAATTTCATAGGAACAGTAATAAAATTGTTGCAATAGGTATTTCTACTGGGGGTCCAAAAGCACTACAAAATATTATCCCTGAGTTACCTCAAAATATAAACGCAGGGATATTAATAGTACAACATATGCCACCTAAATTCACAAAATCTTTAGCAGATAGATTAGATTTATTAAGTAATATAAGAGTAAAGGAAGCAGAAGATGGAGATGAAGTTGTAAATGGGCAAGCTTATATTGCTCCAGGAAATTATCATATGGTTGTAAAAGATGAACGCGGAAAGAAAATAATAAGATTAAATCAAGAAGCGAACTATTCAGGGCATAGACCATCAGCGAATGTTTTATTTAAGTCTGTAGCAGAAATATATAAGAAAGAGGCTGTAGGAGTTATAATGACTGGAATGGGAGGGGACGGAGCAGAGTATTTAAAAGTTATGAAAGAGAATGGAGCAAAAACAATAGGTCAAAGTAAGGATACATGTGTTGTTTATGGTATGCCGCGTGTGGCAAATGAATTAGGAGCAGTTGATTATGTAGAGGATTTAATGAATATTCCACAGAGAATAGTAAAATTAGTAGGGGGGGATAGATAAATGGATATGTCACAATATATGTCAGTTTTTATTGACGAATCAAGGGAACATTTACAATTACTAAATGAATCATTATTAGAATTTGAAAAAGACAATGAGAATTTGTCTATAGTAGAGGTTATTTTTAGATCAGCTCATACTTTAAAAGGTATGGCAGCTACTATGAATTTTACAAGGACAGCTGAATTAACACATCATATGGAAAATGTGTTAGACCTTATTAGAAATAATAAATTGAAATCTAGCGCTACTATAGTAGATACTCTATTTGAATGTTTAGACACATTAACATTATTAATAGATGAAGTTATAGAAGATGGAGAAGAGACAACCGATATAGAGGATTTAAGTAATAGATTAGAAAAGTTGACAAAAGGAGAACCGTTAGAAGATTCAAAAGCAGAAAAAATTGAAGGACAAGGGAGTTCATTAAAAAGTAATAAAATAGAATTTAATGAATTTGAGAAACAGCTTTTAGACGAAGCAGAATCGAAAAAGATGAATGCATATGTTATTGAAGTGGTGTTGGACGAAGGATGTTTATTAAAAGCAGCAAGAACATATATGGTATTTAGAAATTTAGAAGAAATAGGGGAAATAATAAAATCAGAACCATCTGCACAAGATTTAGAAGAAGAAAAATTTGATAATTCATTTGAAGTTGTGCTATTAACAGATAAAAAAGAAGAAGAAGTAAAAGGATCGATTTTGTCTATAAGTGAAATATCAGAAGTGATAATAACTAATGTGAAAGATTTAGAAAAAGAGGGAAATAAAGAAATAAAAGTTAATGAAAAAAGCTCTAATAGTTCTAAAAAAGCGGAAAATTCTAAATCAACTAAAAAAGAAAAAAAATCTGCTAACAAAAAAATTGTTGTGAAAAAAACTCCAACAGTAAGAGTTGATACAGATAAATTAGATAAATTAATGAATTTAGTTGCAGAGTTAGTAATAAATAAAACTAGGCTATCTCAAATAGGTTTAGAATATAATTTACCAGATTTATCTGAAACATTAGCTCATGTAGATAGGGTTACATCAGATTTACAAGCTGTAGTAACAAAAGTAAGAATGGTACCAATTGAAAATGTGTTTAATAGATTTCCTAGAATGATAAGAGATTTATCAAAAGATTTGAATAAAGAGATAGAATTATTAATTGAAGGAAAAGAGACTGAATTAGATAGAACAGTAATAGATGAAATTGGGGACCCTTTAGTTCATTTGTTGAGAAATTCCCTTGATCATGGAATAGAATTACCAGAAGAAAGAGAAAAATCTGGAAAAATAAGGCAAGGTACCATTTTATTAAAAGCGGAACATGAAGGGAATAATGTTGTTATTACAATTGCTGATGATGGTAAAGGGATAGATACTAAAGTAATAGCAAGAAAAGCAATAGAAAAAGGACTTGTAAAAGAAGAAGAACTAGAACTAATGTCAAAAGAAGAAATTTTAAAGTTTATATTTGCAGCTGGATTTTCTACAATGGAAGCAGTTACAGAATTATCTGGACGTGGAGTTGGAATGGATGTTGTAAGAAATAAGATTGAAGGTTTAAATGGACAAATAGAACTCTCTAGTGAGGTAGGGGAAGGAACAACAACAAGAATAAAATTACCTTTGACGTTAGCCATAATAGAAGCTTTATTAATAAAATTACAAGAAGAAATTTATGCAATACCATTAGCTAACATAGTAGAAACAATTGATATCTCTCCAAAAGATATAAAAGGAGTTCAAAATGAAGATGTTATAGTTTTGAGAGGAGAGGTTGTTCCAATTATAAACTTAAATGAAGTATTAGATGTGCCAGGTTATAAAAAATTAGATGAAGAAACATATATAGTTGTAATTGTAAAAATAGGAAGTAAAAAAATAGGATTAATTGTAGATTCATTAATAGGGCAACAAGAGATAGTAATAAAATCTTTAGGAAAATTATTTACTGGAATAAGGGGAATAACAGGAGCTACAGTATTAGGAACTGGAGAAGTAGCAATAATATTAGATGTATTAACGCTTATATAGGAGGTGTAATTAATGAAAGATGTGTTAGAGGAGAAAGAAAATAATATTGATAAAATAATATTACAAATAATTGGATTTACATTAAATGGAGAAGAGTACGCTTTAGAGATAAAAAATGTAGAAAGTATAATAAAAGTTATAAAAATGACAAGAGTTCCAAGAGCTGAAAAATATATAATTGGAGTAATAAATTTAAGAGGTATTGTTATGCCAATAATAGATCTAAATAAGAAATTTAATTTAAATTCTAAGATTGAAAAATCTGATAGTCAAAGAATTATTATATTGAAAATTGATACAATATCTTTAGGAATTTTAGTGGATGGAGTTTCTGAAGTAATAGATTTAAAACAGAAAGAACTTAATTCAAATCCAACAATATCTTCTGCAATAAGCTCTGAATATATAAAAGGGGTTTGTAAGTTAGAAGAAGGAGATAGACTTTTAACTTTGTTAAGTATAGAAAAAATTCTAGATTTGAAAAGCTAAAGAACGTTTAAAAAGTTAGATACATTAGCTATAAAGATATTTAAATTTATTGTGTATTTAAAAATAGAAATATAATTTTTAAGTTATTTTTAAAATAATTTAATTTTTATAAAAGTATGACAGTTTTTAAGTAAATATAGTTTGGAGGGAAAGTATGTCAATGAAAATAGAAGCATTAACTGATTCAGAATTAGATGCATTAAAAGAAGTTGGGAATATTGGGGCTGGAAATGCTGCAACAGCATTATCACAAATATTGTCAAAAAGAGTAGATATGACAGTTCCAAGGGCAAGAGTTTTGGAATTAACAAAAGTTCCTGAGTTATTAGGTGGGGAGGAAAACTTAGTAATAGGGGTATATTTGCGTATTTTTGGAGATATACAAGGGAATATTATGTTTTTATTGCCAGTAAATAGTGCAGAAACATTAGTGGAAATGTTATTAGGAGCAGCTGAAGAAGAGGGGGTATTAGGAGAAATATCTCAATCTGCTATTACAGAAGTTGGGAATATTATTACCAGTTCTTATTTGAATGCTTTAAGTGCATTTTCTGGATTAACAGTGGTGCCATCAACACCATCACTAGCATATGATATGGCAGGAGCAATACTTAGCACTATTTTAATAGAACTAAGCGAAGTCAGTGATTATGCTTTATTAATTGAAACAGAATTCATGGGAGATGGAAAAACTATAGATGGGAACTTTTTTATGCTTCCAGATTTGGATTCTTTAAATGTACTATTAAAATCAATTGGAGCTAAAAAACATGACTGATACTATAAAAGTAGGAATGGCTGATTATAAAGTAGGAGAGAATCCTTCTAAAATAATCACGTTAGGATTAGGTTCGTGTGTGGGAATAACCATATATGATAAAGGGAAAAAAATAGGTGGGATGGCACATATTATGTTACCTAAAAATACTAATCCAGAGAAAAGGTCATTAAAATTTGCAGATGTGGCAATAGAAGAGATGATAGAAGAACTATTAAAGAAAGGTTCAAGATTATCAGGATTAGAAGCTAAAATTGCAGGTGGTTCTCAAATGTTTGCATTTAGTAGTTCAGATGAAAAGAAAAGCATAGGATATAGAAATGCAGTAGCAGTTAAACAAATTTTAAAAGAATTAAAAATAAATTTAATTGCAGAAGATACTGGAGGTAAGTTTGGAAGAACAATAGAACTAGATCTTTCAACAGGAGAATTGAAAATAAAAACAATAGGTCATGGTGAAAAATACATTTAAAGGTGATAAATAATGGGAAATGAAATTATTGAGATGATTTGTAAGAAAATTGGGGTAAATGAAAGAGTTGCAAGTAAATTATTTGAGTTGTCTAATAATGACCTAGATAAAGTGGATGAGATTTATAGTAAAAGTGAAATATCTGAATTTTTGCTGATTAGGGGGAAATTTTTAGGAAAAAGAAAAAATATTAACGGTTTATTTTATATTAGAATAGATATTAATCAAATGGAATTAGATAGCATAGATTTTTTTGTAACATATAATAAAAATATATATTCAACAGATATAAATATAGAGTTTCATATATTTGAAAAAATCTTAGGGCATTATAAAAATCAAACAGATTTAGAATATGAAGAAGAAACTAAAAATATTATAGATTTTTTCAAGCAATATTTTCATCCAGGAACAGTTTTAGAGTTGTTAAAAAACTTTAAAAGTTCTAGAAAAGATGAAGTTAAAAATCAAATTAATTCTCAAATGAATTTGGCGATAAATGAGATAGCTTCAATAGAGATAGTAACTGATTATGAGGTTATAATAAAATCTAAGCAAGAAGAGGATGAAAATTATCTTGAAGCCTCTTTGGAAATAGATCCTTTTAATGGGAAAAAAGTTGCGGAATTAAAAAAAAGTGATGAAATATATATAAAATTAACTGATAATAGTGAATATGGTAGATTTATAAGTAAAACTATTGGGGCAAAAGATTCGCCAGTATTAAGACAGGTAGAAAGTATAATAGAAGTTTCAAAAGGAGCTTTAGAAACTAAAGAATATAAAATAGTAGTTAATATAGTAGATGATATTTATGCTAAAATATATGCTTCTGGAGAGATAAAAGTAAAAACTGACAAAATAGTTTTAAATAAAAAATTAATAGAAGAAGAGTTAAAAGAGTATGAAAAAGATGAAGAAGAAAAATTAAATTATGAGAAAAAATCATCAGATTCATTAGTTCTAATTGTTTTCATGATTATAATTATTATCTTAATAATGTTAGGAATAATAATGCTAATTAGATAATAGTATCATAAAATTAAATAAAATAATATATATTATGACAATATAATAAAAAGCGTTTAGTTTTTTATCTTAATTGTGATATAATATGTATAATTGCTCTTATGAAAATTATAAATTAGGAAAAAAATAATTTAATTCTATTATTTTGTTAACTAATAGAATCAAATATAGTAATTGGGTTAGAAAAATATATTTTTAAAATTTAAGTTGTTAGTTATTTGAGTATGTTTTATAAATTTTAGATATTTTTTTGCTATTTTATCATTTATGTAATGGGTAAAAAATATTTTTATAAGTTTATATTATGATTTAAAAGTTTTGGAGGTAAAATTATGATAGAAAATAAATCTCTTTGGATAGAATATAAAAAGAGTGGAAGTTTAGAAATTCGAGAGAGAATAATTTTACAATATATTCCTTTAGTAAAATATGTCGTGGGGAAAATGATTGGGAAGTTGCCTAAAAACATAGAATATGAGGATTTAGTTGAATATGGAATTATTGGACTTTTGGATGCAATAGAAAAATATGATATAACAAAAGAGATAAATTTTAAAACTTATTCTATAACTAGGATTAGAGGTTCTATTTATGATGAGTTAAGAGTACAAGATTGGGTTCCACGTTCTGTTAGAAAAATGGCAAAAGATATAGAGAAAGCTTATGTATTTCTAGAGGTTAAAAATGGAGAAATACCAAAAGATAGCGAAATAGCAGATTATTTAGGAATTACAGAAAAGGAATTGAATATTGTATTTTCAAAAGTAAATATGGGGAATATATCATCATTAGATGATGTTATATATAATAGTGGGGAATCTCCAACATTTTTATCTGAAACAGTAGAAGATAAGAAAAGTGATGGGGCTCAAAAAAATATTGAAAAAAAAGAATTGAAAGCAGCGCTTATAGAAAGACTCAAAGAAATTACAGAAAAAGAGAGATTGGTAATAACTCTTTATTATTATGAAGATTTAACATTGAGAGAAATAGGTGAAATATTAGAAGTTTCAGAATCGAGAGTATCTCAAATACATTCAAAAGCTATAATAAAATTAAGATCCAAATTAATTGCAAAATTTGGGGAATATAAAGGAATTATATAAATATTATGAAAATTTTTAAATAAAGGTGGATAAAAATGAAAAAGTATAAAGTGGCAGGAAGAAACTTAGAAACATTATTAAAAAAAGTAGCTGAAAAATTTAAAGTAAATATAAATGAAGTTGGATATAATATTATAGATAAAACTAATGAAAAAATAAGTTTAGAAGTATGGAAGAAAAAAGAGAATATTACTGTAAAAAATGAGGATGAAATTAATAAGTTTAAATTAAATGTAAGCGAAGAGGGGGTCTTTTTAACAATTGCTGAAGGAAATATAGATTTTAATGAAGTTATAGAATTTATAGCAGAAAAAGATATAGAAGCTCCTGATATGGAACAATTAAGTCTTGCGTTTGAAAATAGAAGAAAAAAAGTAAAAATAGCTGAATTTTACGAAGGAATATATAAAGAATCAGAAATAGAAGTAGAAGTTTCTCCTGATAAAATGAAAGCTTATATTATACTTTCAGAACCCAAAGGAATGAATTTACCAGTAAAAGAAAAAATTAAAACTAAACTTTTAGAAAATAAAATAATTTATGGAATAAAGGATCAATATATAGATGAGCTTTTAAAAAATAAAAAATTTAATATACCGCATTTAGTTGCAGAAGGTGATATGCCAGAAGATGGAATTGATGGGTATATAGATTATAAAGTTAAATCTGTAAATAAACGTTCACTGTTAAAACCAATGGCTTTAGAAGATGGAAAAGTAGATTTTAAACAATTGGAAATAATAGAAAATGTGGTTGAAGGTCAAGTTTTAGCTGTAAAAATACCAGCAGAACTTGGAAAAAATGGAAAAAATATTTTTGCAGAAGAGATAAAATCAAAAAATGGGAAAGATGTACCAATAAAATTAGGAAAAAATACAAAATTGTCTGATTCTGGATTTGAAATTATTTCTAAAATAGACGGTATGGTTTCTTTTTCAGAAGGTAAATTAAGTGTTGCAAATGTATATGCTACACCAGAAGTTGGGGTATTAACTGGGAATATAGATTTTGTAGGAAGTGTGATAGTAAAAGGTGATGTAAAAGATGGATATGAAATAAAGGCTGACGGCAATATAGAAGTGGTTGGGAATGTAGAAAAAGCAAAACTTATTTCAACTGGAGATGTAGTTATAAGAGGAAGTTTTTTTGGAAAAAATATAGGGAAAATTGAATCTAAGGGTGATATAGTAGTAAATTTTGCAGAATCAGCTATTATAGAATCTGAAAAAGATGTAATAGGAAATGAAGCATTTATGAATTGCAAGATATTTGCACATGGAAAAATGAAGGTTATTGATAAAAAAGGAGTAATTATTGGAGGAAAAACTTCTGCTGGTGAGGGATTAGAAGCTATAAATATAGGCTCTCATTTAGCTGTAAAAACAGAGATTGAAGTGGGAAGCAATCCTAAAATAGTAGAAAAGATTAAAAAGTTAGAATTAGAATTAAAAGAGTCTGAAAAAAAGATGAGTCAAATAGATAAAAACATTAATTTGTTGAATAAATTAAAGATGGCTATGAAAGAAAGTATGCCACAAGATAAATTATTACTATTAAAACAGTTATCAACAGCAAAATTTTCTATGTCAAAACATGCAAAAGAAATAAAATATGATATAGAAGAGAACAGAAAATTATCTGAAAATATAAAAGATGCAACAGTAGATGTACATGGTATTTGTTATCCTGGTGTAAAAATAAAGATTAGAAAAGGGACATATTTTGTAAAAGAAAAAATACAAAATGTAAGATTTTATTATGAGAATGCAGAGGTAAAAATAACAGCACTAAAGTAGACAGGTTTTTTTACCTGTCTTTTTTTTAAAGGAGGCGAGAAAATGGTAAGACCAATAGACCTTCAAGTAATAGCAAAATCAATAGATGAAGTAGCTAAAACAAGTAGAGCAAAAGAACAAAATTTAGTGGGGCAACAGATGAATGCAAAAAATGAAATGGCAAAAGAGATAAAAAAAGATACTACGATAATAAGAGAAAGCAATGAAACAGAAGGGAAAATAATAGATAATGATAATAAAGAAAGAAATAAAGAGAGAAATAAAGAGAAAAATTTAAAGGATAAAAATGAAAGAAAAGATAAGAAAGAAAAGAAACATGGGAAAGATCCAAATAAGGGGAAATTCATAGATATGGAGGGATAAAATGAATAAAATAGGATATTTTAAAATTCATATTAAAGAAGAAAATTATTTAGGTGGAATATTAATTTCTGATGAAAGAGGAATACCAGTAGAATTTAAATATACTGAGCCAGTAAAACCTACAAAAGTTCAAAAAGTTTTATATGGAAAATCTTTAGAAAAATTTTTGATAGAAGAGATTATCATGGCTAATTTAATAGAAAAAATAGAGATAGAACCAGCAATCTATTTTATAGATGATAAAATTAATATAAATATAAAAAGGCTTTTAAAAACAGATGTTGTAATGTTAAAGAAGACTCAATTAAAACCATCAAAAGAACCATATAAGTATAAATTTATAAAAGAAAATGAAGCTATTGTACAATTAGAAGAAGGGACTAATCCTATTAGGGTAATTATATTAGATGAAGATATAGAAAAAAAAGATGAATTAGTTCAAAAAATTATAGAGTTGTCAAAAGAGAGTTATATTATAGAACCATTTTTTAGATTAGAAGAAGCATTAGAAATGATATTAAAAGGCGAAATATAATGTGGCAAGATCTTTTTCATACTATAAAAAATGAATTGAGAGGACCTAAAATATATTCAAAAAAATTAGACAAACCTATCTTATGTATAAAACAATCTAAATTAGAAAAGGTTAGTAATATTAACAATCTGAATCTATATGATAGGATAGATATTATTGATAAATCATTTTCTAAAAAAAAATGTGAAGTAAAATCTGCAATTGCAAACTGTAAAGTTAATAGTAGTAATGGTGTAATAAAACTAAAAGAGGATATTTCTATAGATACTAATAAAATTTATACAAAATTAGAAGCTGTAGATATAAAAAAAATTGATACAGAAAGAAGCTGGAATGAAGCTTCTAAGGTTATTAATAAAAGTACGAAAATGTTTGTTAAGGTATTAGAGGGAAAACGAAAAATATTTAAAGTTCCTAAAATTATATATAATAATTTTGAGAAATATAGTAGAGAGAAATTATTATTAAATGTAAAAAAAAGTTATTTAGAGGAAAATTATGTGATAGGTGTATTTGCTAATATCGAATTTGAAAATATATATAATCTAAATTATGATAAGGGGAAAAATATATTAAAAATATATTTAAAAGAAAAACAGCAGAAAGTTAAATCGCATACATTAATAATATTGAAAAATATGAAAACAAAGAAGATATCTAAAATAATTATTTGAAAAAAATTATCTTTTGTGATAAAATAGACAAAATTATAATTAATGAAGTAATAAGAAATTATTATAGATTTAATACATGAAAAAAGTATAAAATAGAATGTTTTTTAATTTTAGGAATAAAATATATCGAGGAGGAAATAGTAATGAGAAAATTAATAGTTGCAGGAAATTGGAAAATGAATAAAACTAACACAGAAGCAGTGAAGACAGTAAGTGAATTAAAAGAATTAGTAAAAGATGTAAAGAATGTAGAAGTTGTAGTTGGAGTTCCATTTACAGCATTATCAGATGTAGCAAAAGAATTGAAAGACTCAAATGTGAAAGTAGCAGCAGAAAATATGCATTGGGAAGAAAAAGGTGCTTTTACAGGAGAGATTTCTCCATTGATGTTAAAAGATATTAATGTTGAATATGTTATATTAGGACATTCAGAAAGAAGAGAATATTTTGGAGAAACAAATGAAATTGTAAATAAAAAAGTAAAATCAGCATTAGCTCATGATTTAAAACCAATATTGTGTGTTGGAGAACAATTAGAAGATAGAGAATCTGGAAATACAGAAAAAGTTGTAGAAGATCATGTGGTTGGGGGATTAAAAGATCTAACTAAAGAAGATATGTTAAATGTAGTTGTAGCTTATGAACCAGTTTGGGCAATAGGTACAGGAAAAACAGCTACTCCAGCACAAGCAGAAGAAGTTCATAAATTTATTAGAGGACTTATTGCAAAATTATATGATGAAGAGACAGCAAATGAAATTACAATTCAATATGGTGGAAGTATGAAACCGGCTAATGCAGAAGAATTAATCTCTCAAAAAAACATAGATGGAGGATTAGTTGGGGGAGCAAGCTTAATACCAGAAGATTTTTCAAAAATAGTTAAAAGTGCAAAATAATTTGGAGGTGTATTATGAAAAAACCAGTAATGTTAATGATATTGGATGGTTGGGGAATTAATAACAATTTAGATGAAAAAAATGCTATAAGAGAAAGTAATCCTGAAAATTTTAATAACTATTGGAATAGTTACCCTCATACAACTATCTTAGCTTCTGGAGAAGCTGTTGGACTACCAGAAGGGCAAATGGGAAACTCAGAAGTTGGCCATTTAAACATAGGATCGGGAAGAGTTATATATCAACCATTAGTGAAAATTTCAAAAGAAATAAAAGATGGGAATATACTAAAAAATGAAGCTTTGTTAAATGCAATGAATAGTGCAAAAGAAAATAATAAGACTTTACATTTAATGGGACTATTATCTGATGGTGGAGTTCATTCACATATAGAGCATCTATTTGGATTATTAGATATGGCAAAAACATTGGGAGTAGAAAGTGTTGCAGTGCATGCTATTTTGGATGGGAGGGATACACCACCAAAATCATCTGTAAATTATGTAAAAAAATTACAAGAAAAAATAAAAGAGATAGGCATAGGAGAAATAGCAACAATATCTGGAAGATATTATACAATGGATAGAGATAATAGATGGGATAGAATAGAAAAAGCTTATGATGCTATAGTAAATGGTGCAGGAGATAAAACATTTAATCCAGTTAAGTCTATAGAGCTTGCGTATGAAGATGATATTACAGATGAATTTATAAAACCAACAGTAGTATCAGATAAAGCAGGGAATCCTCTAAATCCAATAAAAAATGGTGATAGTGTAATATTTTTTAATTTTAGACCTGATAGAGCTAGAGAAATAACAAGAGCAATTAATGATAAAAAATTTGATAATTTTACAAGATTAAACAATCCAAAGGTTAATTTTGTATGTATGACTCAATATGATATAACAATAGAAGCACCGGTTGCATATACTCCAGAAAGTTTAGATAATGTTTTAGGAAAAGTAATAAGTGATAAAGGGTTAAAACAATTAAGAACTGCTGAAACAGAAAAGTATGCTCATGTAACATTTTTCTTTAATGGTGGAGTTGAAGAACCTTTTAAAAATGAAGATAGAAAATTAGTATCTTCTCCAAAAGTTGCAACATATGATATGAAACCAGAAATGAGTGCGTATGAGGTTACAGATGGTTTACTAGAAGCATTAGATGAAGATAAATATGATATGATTATAGTAAATTATGCAAATACAGATATGGTTGGACATACTGGAGTATTTGAAGCTGCAGAAAAAGCAGTGAAAGCAGTTGACGAATGTATTGCTAAAGTTATTGAAAAAGTAAAAAGTAAAGATGGAATAGTTTTTATAACTGCAGATCATGGGAACGCGGATTTAATGGAAGATCCTAAAACTCATATTCCGTTTACAGCACATACAATTAATCCAGTTCCATTTATAGTTGTATCTGATGAATTAAAAAATGTAAAATTAAGAAATGACGGAAAATTATCAGATATTGCACCAACTATGTTAGGTGTAATGGGAATAGAAAAGCCAAAAGAGATGACAGGAAAGAATTTAATAGAGAAATAGGAGGATGAAATAGAATGACTATATTTTTAACAGCAATATTGTTTATATTAGCGGTACTTTTAATAGTATTAGTTTTGATTCAACCAGATAAAAGCCATGGGTTAGCAAGTTCATTTGGTGGTGGAGCTGCAAGTTCATATTTTGGAGTTTCAAATGACGGCGGACCGTTAGCTAGAGCAACTGAAATCGTGGCAGCTTTATTTGTAATCGTGGCATTAGTATTATATGTTATGGGGAATAAATAAAAAGTGCTTTATTAGGTATGCTAATCATAGCATACCTACTTTTTTAATACTATATAATTAATTATATAGTATTAAAAAAGTAGGTGAGAAGTTATAAATAATTATGTTCAAAGTTTTAGAAAAAGAGGGAATAGACCATTTTTTTAAGATATAAACTTTTTTATAACAGATTATCACTAATTTTAAAATTTAAGGTGAATAAAATGGATTTGAAAAAAATTAGTATTAAAAATATAGTTGTTATTATTGTAGGAATAATATATTTTGTTATTTCATATTTTATGTTTACAAATATTAGGAATAACTATTATAAAGTTTTAAAATCTAAATTTATTGATGAGAATAAGTATTCAGAAAAAAGTGCAAAGGAATATGTTGAAAAAGAAAAAGAAAGATTACTTACAGGTGCGAGAATAATAGCTTCTGATGAACAAACATACCATGCTTTTAAAAATAATATATATTTAAAAAATAAATATGTTATTTTTCCAAAGAAAATAGAGATAAAAACAACAAAATTTACTAAATATTGGCAAATAAAACTTGCTAATTTTCAAAAAAATAAATTATATGGGACTGGCAGAGGTTCGGAACCAATAGGAGTTGCATTTTATAGTGTTACATATAAATTAATGGGTAATTCTAGTGATTTTGAAAGAAAATTTATAGATAATGGAAATGAAAAGTATATAAAAGATGTGATTGCATTAAAAAATTTAGGAGGAGTAGGAAATACTTTAATACAAAAAAAAGAAAATGAGTTTTATATAAAAGCTTTAGCTCCAATAGGAAAAGATTCTAGATATTTTTATTCTTCGCCGTATGGAATAGTTGCTGTAGGAGAAAGATTAAATGGAGATTTTTTAGAAAAATTAAAAAAAGCAATAAATAGAGAAGTTATATTGTTTAATAATAACTTAATATACAGTTCAACATTATTTTATGATACAAATAGGTATCAAAATATTAGAAAAAATTTAGAAAAAACAAAAGAAAATGGAGAGTCAGTAGTAACAATATTAGGGAAAAAATATATAATCGATTGTTTCCCAATATATAATTATGATAAAGTAGTAATAGGATATATAGGAGTTTTGGATGATTTTGAAGTGCTAAATAAATTGAATTTGGAAAATAAAAAATTATTTTTAAAAATAGAGATTATAACATTTATTATATTAATAATGATAATTTATTTTGTATTAACATCTGCCTTAAGACCGCTAAATAAAATAATAGAAGTTTTACATAATATAAAAGAAGGGAATTATAAAAGAAGAATTTCAAATAAAGGTAGTTTTGGAGAATATCGAGAGTTAGTCAAAGGGATTAATGAAATTACAAACGCTGTAGATATAAGAGAAAATTCGTTAAAAAAATTAAACAGAGAGTTAGAAAATAGAGTGATGAAGAGGACAAAAGAATTAAATAATAAGAATTATGAATTAGCAAAAGCAATTGTAGAACTTAGAAAAAAAAGTAGAAAAATAAATGATGAAATGGAAATAGCTAAAAAATTACATAAAGAAATGTCTAATTTTGAAAAGCCAAATTTAAAATGTATAAATTTTTTATATAAAAATTATTCGGTAAATGGAATTGGTGGGGATTTTATTGAAATTTTGTCTATTGATGAAAATAGATATGGAGTATTTTTTGGAGATATAGCAGGGCATGGAGTTTCTGCTGCATTAATGATTAGTGCTTTGAAATTTGTAATAAGAACATATTTTAGGGAGTACAGTTCTCCAAAAGAAGCTTTATATTCTTTAAATGATATTATAAATAAAAATTTTGTAGATGGGATAACCCTTAGTTGTAGTTATTTTATTTTTAATAAAAAGAACAGCGAGGTGTTAGGATCTTTTGCATCGCAAGAAAAAGTATATATTATTGGAAAGGATAGAATAGAAAATATAAAAAATGATGCTATTATATTAGGTGTATTATCAAGTTCAGAAATAAAAGAAAGAGAAAACTTGAGATTTGAAGATAAAAAAATAAATTTGAAATTGGGAGAAAAACTATTTTTATATACAGACGGTTTGGTAGAAAATGGATATATTGATAGAGATGACCTTGAAGAAAAATTAAGATTATTGAAAAAGAGAAGTGGAAATGAAATTTTAGAAAAATTTGATGAAGAAATAAAAGAAATTTTAAGTTTTGGGATAAAGGATGATACAACTATTTTAATAATAGAAAAAGAATGTTAAAAAAATAGAGTTTGGGAAAATTTTAGATAAAAAATATGTATAAATATAAAAGAAAAAAAGTTGAAGTATTGTTAAAAAAATAGAGTTATGGTATAATGGGAGAGGAAAAATGAACAATCTATTTTATTCTATTTATAAAAATAAAATGCCGTTGGCATTTAGATTTAGACCTAAAAAATTAGAGGATTATATTGGACAAAATGAGATATTATCTGAAAATAAAATATTATTTAAATTAATAAAAAAAAAAAACATAGTAAATTCTATTTTTTATGGACCGCCAGGTACAGGAAAAACTTCTCTTGCAGAAGTAATATCCAATGAAGTCAATGGATATTTTGAAAATTTAAATGCTACAACGGCAACAGTAAAAGATATAAAGAATATAGTAGAAAATGCAGAAAAAAAGCTTAAAATAGAAGGAAAACAAACTATTCTTTTTTTAGATGAAATACATAGGTTTAATAAATTACAACAGGATTCTTTGTTACCATCTACAGAAAAAGGAACAATAGTTCTCATTGGAGCAACTACTGAAAATCCATATTATACTTTAAATAATAGTTTGCTTTCAAGATGCCTGGTATTTGAATTTAATAAATTAAAAAATAAAGATATAAAACAAATAATTAGAAATGTTGAACAAAAAATAACTAATAATAATATTCAAAAAATAGATGATGAAATTATAGATTATATATCAAAATTATCAAATGGAGATGCAAGGCAAGCTATAAATTATTTGCAGTTAATTATAGATTTAGATTTAGAATTAGATATAAAAGAGATAAAAGAAATATTAGGAAAAAATCGAATTAGTTATGATAAAAAAGAAGATAAGTATAATATAATATCGGCATATATAAAGAGCATAAGAGGAAGCGACCCTGATTCATCTATATATTGGCTTGCTAAAATGTTGGTTGGAGGAGAAGACCCTAAATATATAGCAAGACGTTTAATGATTTTAGCAGCAGAAGATATAGGGTTAGCTAATCCAGATGCATTAGTAATCGCTAATGCTGCATTAAATGCTGCAAAAGAGATTGGAATGCCAGAGATAAGAATAATTTTATCAGAGGCTACAATATATTTAGCAATATCAACAAAAAGTAATAGTAGTTATGAAGCTATAAACAATGCAATTAAAGATGTTGAAAGTGGAATAAATTATGAAGTTCCAAAACATCTTTTAAATATACCTGATTCTGGATATAAATACCCTCATTCATTTGAAGGGAATTTTGTTAATCAAAAATATGTAGGAAATAAAGTTTTTTATTATAAAGCGGGGAATAATAAAAATGAGAATATGATAATGAAAAAATTAAAAAAAATGTGGGAGTGGGACAATGAATGATTTTTTTGGTGTTTATCTAAAGGAGGCAAGAGAAGCAAAAGGAATAACAATTGAAGAGATAGCAAAAGAGACAAAAATACAAAAAAGATATTTAGAGGCGTTAGAGGCAGAAGAGTTTGAAGAAATACCAGGGGAAACTTATATTAGGGGGTTTTTAAAAAATTATTCTACATTTGTAGGATTAGATGTAAAGGAAGTTATTCAGAAATATGAGGAAACAAAAAAAACTCATGTGGAGTTAGAAGAAGAAAAGATAGTAAAAACAATAGAAAATAATAAGAAAAATTTTATTATTGGTGGAATATTATTATTGGTAATATTGATTTTTATAATTTTATTTGAAATTTCAAATAAAAAGGAGATTAAAATTGGGAAAAAAGAGGTTGAAACTTCAAATATAATTAGTAAAAAAGTAGTTGAAAAAAAAAATAGTGAAAATGGTGGCAACATCAAATTTAAAATAGTCGCATTTAATTTGATAAAAATAAAAGCAGAAAAAAAAAGTTGGATAGTTATAATGGAAAATAAAAAAAATAAATTTTCTGGTTTTTTAGAAAAAAATAAAAGCATAAATCTAAAAACAAAAAATAAAGTTATTATTAAAGTATATAAAAAAGGCAAAATTATAGTTGATTATAATGGAAAAAGAGAAGATTTAGGAAATGATAAGAAAGATATTTGGAAGGAGTTTTAAATTGGGTAAAAAGTGTAGTGTATTAGAGATAATGGATATAAATGAAGTTTTAGAAAAATATGTAGAAAACATAGAGTTTGAAAATATGAAAAAAATAGAACAACATATGAAAAGATATTTTAAAGAATATTTAACTATGGAAAACATGAATATAATTGATTCGACATTATTAGAAAAATTATTATTAAAAGCTGTTAGGGAGGAGCAATAATGGCATTGAAAGCGGTTAGAGGAACGAAAGATATATATGGAATTGATTCTGAAAAATTTAGAGAAATAGTAAATAAAGCTGTAGAAATTTTTAATAATTATAATTATGAACAGATAATTACTCCAATTTTTGAAGAAACTTCTCTTTTTCAAAGAGGAATTGGAGAAGGAACAGATATTGTAGATAAAGAGATGTATACATTTATAGATAAAGGAAAAAGAAGTATCACTCTTAGGCCAGAAGGGACAGCTTCTGTTGTAAGGGCATTTTTAGAACATAAAATGTATGGGGAAAAAAAATTAAAAAGGTTCTTTTATTATGGACCAATGTTTAGATATGAAAGACCTCAAACAGGTAGATATAGAGAATTTAATCAAGTGGGAGTAGAGGCTATTGGAAGCTATTCACCAGTTTTAGATGCTGAGATTATTGCAATGGGATATGATTTTTTAAAAAAAATAGGTATAAATGATATAGAAGTGCAAATAAATTCAGTAGGATGTCCAGTTTGTAGGAAAATTTATAGGGATAAATTAAAATCATTTTTAGAAACTAAATATGATAATTTATGTGAAGATTGTAAAATTAGGTATGAAAAAAATCCTCTTAGAGTTTTGGATTGTAAAGTAGAATCTTGTAAAAAAGAAACTGCAGAAGCTCCTATTATAATCGATTATTTGGATAAAGATTGTAAAGAACATTTTGAGGAAGTAAAAAAATACTTAGATATATTTAAAGTACCATATAAAATAAATCCTAGATTAGTAAGAGGGCTAGATTATTATACAAATACAGTTTTTGAGATAGTGACAAATAAATTAGGTGCACAAGGGACTGTATTAGCTGGTGGGAGATATAACAATTTGATAAATGAAATGGGAAGTAAAGATGTTCCATCAGTAGGGTTTGCAGCTGGGATAGAAAGACTTATGATGCTTGTAGATAAAGAAGCAGATGAAATAGAAAAGGGTGTTTATTTAGCTTGGATAGGTGAAAATGTCAAAGAATATGCTTTTTTTATATCAAAAATTTTAAGAGAAAATGGTATAAAAGTTATTATAGATTTTGAAGAGAAAAGCATGAAAGCTAATATGAAAAAGGCTTCTAAATCTAAAGTTACACATGCTGTAATTATAGGAGAAGATGAAAAGAAAACGAAAAATATGATATTGAAAGATTTAGAAACAGGAGAACAAGAACTGTATGATTTAGAAAATATTATAATTAAACTGAAATAAATAATTTAAAAATAAGAATATAGGGGAGGAATGGTAATAAATGTATTATAGAACGCACGCTCTTAATGAATTGAGTAAAAAAAATATTGGAGAAAAAGTAACACTTTCAGGATGGATAAATACAAGAAGAGATCATGGAGGGGTAATATTTATTGATTTAAGAGATAGAACAGGAATGACGCAAATAGTTTTTAATCCTGAATACAATGCAGAAGTACATAGTAAAGCTCATGGACTTAGAAGTGAATATGTACTAAAAGTTCAAGGAGAAGTAAAAGCTAGAGATGAGATAAATATAAATCCTAATTTAAAAACAGGAGAGGTAGAAGTTTTTATAAATGAATTAGAAATTTTAAACAAATCAGAAGTTTTACCTTTTGAAATAGATGATAATACAACAGTTAATGAAAATATTAGATTAAAATATAGATATCTTGATATGAGAAAACCTAAAATGTATAATAATTTACTAAAAAGAAGCAAAATGATAAATTCTATGAGAAACTTTTTTATGGAAGAAGATTTTTTAGAAGTAGACACACCAGTATTAACTAAATCTACTCCAGAAGGAGCTAGAGATTTTTTAGTTCCAAGTAGAATGAATGAAGGGAAATTTTATGCATTACCTCAATCTCCACAACTATTTAAACAAATATTAATGGTTGGTGGAATAGAGAGATATTATCAAATAGCAAAATGTTTCAGAGATGAAGATTTAAGAGCAGATAGACAACCAGAATTTACACAAGTGGATGTAGAGCTGTCATTTGTTACAGAAAATGAGATTATGGATATGATGGAAAAATTATCTAAAAAAATAGCTAAAGATGTTGTTGATGTAGATATTGATTATAAATTTGAAAAATTAGATTATAATATAGCAATGGAAAAATATGGTTCAGATAAACCAGATACAAGATTTGGATTAGAATTAGTTGATTTAACAGATATAGCCAAAGAATGTGACTTTAAAGTATTTAGAACAGTTGCACAAAAAGGCGGATTAGTAAAAGGAATTAATGCAAAAGCTGGTTCAGGAAAATTATCAAGAAAAATAATAGATGATTTGACAAAATTTGTATCTATTTATGGAGCAAAAGGGTTAGCTTGGATAAAAATTAATGAAGATGGAAGTTATGCTTCTGTAATAACTAAATTTTTCTCTGAAGAACAAGTGGAACAACTTGTTAAGAGAATGAATGGAGAACCTGGAGATATATTATTTTTTGTTGCAGATAAACCAAAAGTTGTATATGATTCTTTAGGAAATTTAAGATTACAATTAGGAGAAAAATTAGATTTGATAAACAAAGATGAATATAAATTCTTATGGGTTGTAGATTTTCCTCTTTTAGAGTGGAGTGAAGAAGAAAAAAGATATAAAGCACAACATCATCCATTTACAGCAATAAAATCTGAAGATATGGATTTAATGGAAACAGCTCCAGAAAAAATAAGAACTGTAAGTTATGATTTAGTATTAAATGGAAATGAAGTTGGTGGAGGAAGTCTTAGAATTCATCAAGAAGAAACACAAGAAAAAGTGTTTAAGTTATTGGGATTGGAAAAGGAAGAAGCAGAAGAAAAATTTGGATTTTTCTTAAACGCTTTTAAATATGGAGCACCACCTCATGGCGGTATTGCGTTTGGATTAGATAGATTTTTAATGGTATTGCTAAAAGAACAATCAATAAGAGAAGTTATACCATTTCCTAAAACGCAAAAAGGCCAATGTCTAATGACAGAAGCTCCTTCGGGAGTAGAATTTACACAATTAAGAGAATTAAACTTAAAGAGTACATTAAAGAAAAATTAAAAATAATTAAAAATAATTAAAAAATATTTCTGGGTTGTTCGCTTCTTTTTTGATATTTTGGCCTAATACCATATATCCGGAAACTAGCTCTTAATATTGTAACTCGGGTTAGTCACGATAGTTTTAACACAGGCTATACGGACTCCGTATGCATTATTAATCTGATTCCACCGTGTCCTTGAAGGACCAAAACAAAAAAAAGATGACGGCAACCTGGATAAATTACCAGTAAAAATTATTAGTAATAGTTTTTACTGGTAATTTGTTTATAAAACAATAGTTTTTATGATAAAATTTTATACTGGAGGAAAAAATGTTATTAAAAGAAAAAATTAAAAATTTAATAATTGAAGTTTTAAAAAATAAAAAAATAGAGTTAATAGAGTTTGAAGTAGAAAAACCAAAAGAAGAAAAATTTGGAGATTTTTCTTCAAATATTGCTATGAAATTAGCTAAAATATTGAGAAAATCACCAAGAGATATTGCAAATGATTTAAAAGAAGAGTTAGAAAAGAAAGATGAATTTAAAAAGGTAGAAATAGCAGGAGCTGGATTTATAAATTTTTATTTAAAAAATGATATTATTTTAGGGATATTAGAAGAAGTATTAAAAACAAAAGATGATTTTGGGAAATTGGAAATTGGAGAAAACAAAAAGGTTATGGTTGAATATATAAGTGCTAATCCAACAGGACACTTGCATGTGGGGCATGGAAGAGGGGCTGTAGTTGGAGATGTTATTGCAAACAGTTTGATTGCTGCAGGATATGATGTTTTGAAAGAATATTATATAAATGATGCAGGTAAGCAAATTGAAAATTTATCTAAATCAGTATATTTAAGATATAAAGAGGTTCTTGGAGAAAAAATAGATTTTTTAGACAATGGATATAATGGAGAGTATATTTACGATATAGCAAGAGAAATTAAAGATAAATATTCAGGAGAAAAAAATAAAGAATTTGATAGTGTAAAAGATTTCTTTACTGAATATTCTTTAGAGTGGTGTTTAAGCTCAATAAAAAAAGATCTGAATGATTTTGGAATAAAGTTTGATAATTGGTTTAGTGAAAAAAGTTTATATGAAGATAATAAAGTTTTGGAAACTATGAAAGAACTTGAAGAGAAGAAATTTATATATGAAAAAGATGGAGCTAAATGGTTTAAAACTACAGATTTTGGAGATGATAAAGATAGAGTTGTAATTAGAGACAATGGAACTACAACTTATTATGCTTCAGATATTGCTTATCATGAAAATAAAATAAAAAGAGGCTATACAAAGTTAATTGACGTTTGGGGAGCAGATCATCATGGATATGTTAAGAGAGTGAAAGCTTCATTAGAGGCTTTGGGATATAGTGAAAATGACTTAGATGTAATATTAGTTCAAATAGTAAATCTTTATAAAGATGGGCAGCCTTTTGTAATGTCAAAAAGGACAGGGAATTTTATAACTTTAAGAGAATTAATGGAAGAAGTTGGAAAAGATGCTGCTAGAATATTTTTTATAATGAGAAGCAGTGATAGTCAATTTGATTTTGATTTAGAAGCAGCAAAAGAACAGTCTTCTAGTAATCCAGCATATTACATTCAATATGCCCATGCTAGAATATGTTCAATATTAGATAAGGCAAAAATAAATCTTGACAAACCCAGAAATTATAAGCTAGAATTAATAAAAGAAGATGAAGAGATAAAACTTATAAAAAAGATGGATGAATTAAAAGAAGTAATAGAATTGGTATCTAGAAATTATGAAGTACATAGACTTGTAAAATATTCACAAGAATTAGCAGGGCTATTTCATACTTTTTATAATAAACATAAGGTATTAACAGAAGATGAAGAATTAACAGAAGCTAGATTAGCATTACTGTTAGGCGTTAAAATAACTCTAAAAAACATTCTAACTATAATGGGAGTATCAGCACCAGAAAGAATGTAAACTAGTTGGTTTTAGGGGGCAAGTATGGAAAAAATATTTGAACTGAAAATAGCTGCATATTATAAAAATATAAAAATAATAAAAAATTTAACAGAAGCAACATTAGATCTGTTTGAATTTGATTCGAATACAAATTATATGTTAAAATTAGCTGTTGCAGAAGCTTCAGCGAATATAATAGAACATGCATATAAAAAAGAAGTAGATAAAGATATAATCTATACTATAGAACAATATGATGATAAATTGGTATTTATATTTAGAGATTTTGGAATAAAAACAGACATTAAAGATATAAAAAGTAGGGAATTGGAAGAATATGAAGAGAATGGATTAGGAGTTTTTCTGATTACCTCAATAATGGATGATGTAAATTATTTTCAGTTAGAAGATGGAACAAGGCTAGAGTTGACAAAATATTTTTCAGGAGATGTAAATAATGAATAATGGTAATAAAATAAAGGTTGAAATAAAAGGAAATAGAGGATATATAATTTTAGATCAAAATATGTCTTCTAGAGAAATACGTGATTTAAGGAAAGTGTTTGAAGAGCTTGAACAGAAAGATATTATTGATATCTATATTGATATGAATAAAGTTTATCATATAGATAGTTCTGGCATTGGAATTTTTGTTATGTATTTGAAAAAATTAAAGGAAAAAAATGGTAACTTAAGTTTAATATCTCCAACAGAAGATATTAAAAGAATATTGAAGCTTGTAAATTTAATTTCTTATTTTGATATAATAGAATGATTGACTTCCCAAAAGGTATTTAGAAAGCTACCTTTTTGGGGTCTAATCATAGAATAGTAAAAAGATATTTTAATTATTTTAGATATAGTTTTAGGAGGGATAATTATGCTTGAAAAAGAAATAGTTAATAATAGAGTTATAGTTTCAATTGATATGGATTTTACAATTCAAGAAGCTAGAGAGTTAAAAAGAGAGATGAAAATATGGGAAGCAGAAGATATTATTAATGTAGTGCTAGATATGTCAAGAGTAAAATATATAGATAGTTCTGCTATTGGAGTGTTAGTAACTTTGCTTAAATATACAAAGAAACAAAATGGAAGTTTAAAATTATATTCTGTTGGGGATGATGTTATGAGAATATTAAAACTTGTAAATTTAGTATCATTTTTTGATATAACAGACAAACTTGAATAGACCTATTTATTTCTATGCAAACAATAAAATAGTAATGACTATAAAGGGGAGTTGTTCTATTTTATAATTTCTATAGAGAAATAAAGGAGGCAAAATATGAAAGTAGTATCGTTTGAATTAGGAGAGGAAAAATATGCTGTTCAAGTGAAAGAAATTGGAGAGATAATAAGAGTTCCTAAAATTGAAGAAGTTCCTAATGCAGAGGAATACATAGAAGGGGTTATAAATTTAAGGGGAGATATAGTACCAATACTTAATTTTAATGTAAAATTTAAATTGCCTCAAAAAAAACTGGATGAAGATAGTAATATTCTAATAATCAGAGAAGAAGAACAAAACGTTGGAATACTTGTAGATAAAGTAGATGAAGTTATAAATTTAAATGAAAATAAAATTGTAGAGGCACCGGAACTTTCTATAGGAATTCCAAAAGAAAGTTTTATAGGAGTTGTAAATTATTTAGGGAAATTATTAATTTTATTAGATATAAAAAAGCTTTTATCCATTACAGAAGAAGGTGAAAGAAATGGATGAAAATTTTGATATGAGTCAATTTAGAGGGGATTTTATTGAGGAAGCAAATGAAATCATAGAAAAATTAGATAAAGAACTTTTAGAATTGGAAAAAGCTCCAAAAGATTATGAACTAATAAATTCTATTTTTAGATCTATACATACTTTGAAGGGTTCATCTGCTTTTTTAAATTTTACAGTAATGGGAGAATTGGCCCATAAAATGGAGAGCTTGTTAGATAAATTGAGAAACAAAGAGATGTTTGTAGATGAAAAGATAATAAATATCTTATTAGAAGGAATAGATAAAATTAAATTAATGATAAATGATATTATGAATAATGGTAATGGGGAACAAAATATAGATGAAGTATTAAAAAAAATAATTGAATTAACTGAAAAAAAAGTTGTAAAGGAGAATTCAAAAGAAGAAAATATAGAAAGATCAATAGATACAAAAATAGATAAAATATTAGAAAATTATAATCAAGAGAATATAGAAGAAATAAAAATTAAAAATTCACAAAAAATAACTTCAATAGAAAAAGAAAAAAATATAGGCGAAGAAAAAAAGAAAATAGAATCACATTTAATAAGAGTAGATACAAGAAAAATAGATGATATTATGAATTTAGTTGGGGAACTTGTCACTGGAAGAAATAGGCTTTTACAAATAGGTTCTAAATTTAAATCAGAAGAATTAAATGAAAATTCAAATTTTATTAGTAGATTAACAACTGAATTACAGGGCTCTGTTATGAAAATGAGAATGATACCGTTAGAGAAAGTTTTTAATAAATTTCCTAGAGTAGTGAGAGATTTATCAAATAAATTAAATAAAAAAGTCGAATTTGAAGTTTCTGGACAAGATACAGAGCTAGATAGAGTAGTATCTGAAGAGATATATGAACCATTAGTTCATATGATAAGAAATGCTTTGGATCATGGAATTGAAACTCCAGAAGAAAGAATGGCAAATGGGAAAGTTGCAACAGGACTAATATCTATAAATGCCAAGCAGGAAGATAATTTTGTATTTATAGATATTAAAGATGATGGGAAAGGTATAAATTCAGATATTATAAGAAAAAAAGCTTTAGAAAAAGGAATATTAACTCAAAAAAAGATAGATAATATGGGAAAATATGATATTATTAATTTAATATTTCATCCTGGATTTTCAACAGCAGAAGAGATAACGGATATATCTGGTCGTGGAGTAGGGATGGATGTTGTAAAAACAAGCATAGGAAAACTAGGTGGAATTGTAGATGTTATAACTGAAGAGGGAAAAGGGACTACTTTTAGAGTTAGATTACCACTTACATTAGCAATAATGCCTGTATTAATAATAGGAATTTCAGATAAAAAATATGCTATACCGCTTAATAATGTAATAGAGACAAGAAGAATTAATAAAAATGAGATACAAACAATATCAGGAGAGCAATTAATATTTTTAAGAGAAAAAACTTTAAATATAGTTTATTTAAGTAGTGTATTTAATATTGAAGAATTTGAAAGAGAAGAAGAAAAAATAAATTTAGTTATAATTGGTTTTGGTGAAAAAAGAGTGGGATTAGTAATTGATGAAATGTTAGGGAAACAAGAAATTGTAATAAAACCACTTGGAAAATATTTAAATAATGTAAGTGGAATTAGTGGAACAGCAATTCTTGGAGACGGCAATATAATAATGATTTTAGATTCTAGTTTAATAGTTAATAAAGGCAAATCAAATGTAAAGATGAAAAAGATAAAATATAAAAATATAAAAAACAATGGGAAGGATTAAATGTATCGCTTTATATAGAAAAAACATTTAAAATAAAAAATATACTTAGGAACGGCTTAAAAATAACCTTCCGATTTTGTTTTAAAATACGCAATGGTTTAAGCGTTTTTATAACAAAAAATGAGAAACTTATTTTTTAAACGTTCCTTAAAGAAATAAAAAAAATATTTAGGAGGGGATAATTATGGCAATAGAGGAGAAGAGTGTAAAAGAATTACAAGTGGTGGTCTTTAAATTAGAAAATAGTTATTATGGTGTTCATATACTGCAAGTACAAGAAATAATAAAAATGGCGGATATAACAAAATTACCAAATACACCATATTTTATTGAAGGAGTGGTAAATCTTAGAGGGAAAATAATACCAGTAATGGACCTTAGAAAAAGATTCGGACTTTCTACAGTAGAGATAACAAGAGAATTTAAAATATTAATATTAAAAACAGAAGAATTAGAATTTGGAGTGTTAGTAGATGATATTTCAGAAGTGGAAAAAATTCCTGTAAATATAATTGAAAATCCGCCCAAAATAATTTCTGGAATTAATGGAGAATTTATAAATGGGATAGCTAAAACAGAGGGAAGATTGTTAATATTATTAGATATAGAAAAAATATTAAGTGTAGAGGAAAAAGAAGTATTGAAAGATATCGAATAAAAGGCGGATTTCCGCCTTTTATTTAGAATTAAGGGGAAAACAAATGAAAAAAATCATATTAATTATTAGTTATATATATTTTTTTAATATTTTATATTCTCAGGAATTAAAATTAAAAAATTATAATATGCAGTTAAAAAATATATTAAAAATAAAATCATTGAATGAGATAAGTAACGGAGAAGAAATAAATGAAAATATAAAAAAAACCTTAAATTTAAAAGTAACAAACTCAGAGATGATAGATTATTATAAAAATATTTTTAATAAAAATAAGCTGTTAATGTCTACATATGAGTATTATAGATACTATTACAAATACTATGAAAAAGGAATTATTTTAATTCAAAATTATAAAAATAAAATTTTAATATTAAGAGGTTTAGATATAAAAGTTGAAGGAATTTTAAAAGGAAAAATTAATTATAGTATGGCATATAGATTTAAAATTTATTTTGATCTAGAAAAAATTATAAAAGGTGAGTTGAGATGGTAAATTATATTTTTTTGGGAATAATAATAGTGTTAGTGATTTTATTAATAAAAGAGAGAGAAAAATCAAAAAAAGATATTAAAAAATTAATTATGAATATTAATGAGAATTTGGAAAAGATAAGTTATAAAATATATTTAAAAGTGAATGAAGAAGAAATTACAAATATGGATATAAAAACATTGGATAAAATTAAAAAAAGTGATAATGGAATACATGAGTTAAATGATGAATTTAAATTTATGAAGAAAGATAATATAGCGTACTTAAAAAGCAAGTTGTTATTAAATGAAATAAAAGAAATAACTGAAAATTTAAATTTAAAAGAAAAAGAGTTAGATTTAACTCGTGAAAAAGAATATTATTACTACAAGGATTTTTCAAAAAAATTGACCTATCTATTAAGTGAAATAGATAATCTTCCTATTTATGAAAATTTAAACTATTTTAATCCTGTAATATTAGGAATAAAAATATTGAAATATAAAATATTTTATTTAATAGATATTTTTAAAAATAGAGGGGATATAAGTATTAGAAAATATGAAATGATAAAAATGCAAGATTTTATTGAAATAATATCAGAAGAACTTGATTTTAATTTAAATGTAATTACTTCTAATGATAATATATTAAAATTAAAATTATATTTTGAAGTTGATAAAATAAAAAATTTAATTAAATTATTTTTTTATTCTATATTAAAGGAGTTTAAAATAAAAAAGGAGCTTAATTTAAAAATATGTTTAGAAGAAGATAAATTGATATTTGAATATGAATTAGGAAAAAATAATTTTAATATAGAAGATATAATAGATGAAAGTTTTATAAATTTATCAGAAATGAATGAAATGACTATTAATGTAAGTATAAAAAATGGAAATATAATTATATCGGATGATATTCGAAAAATAAAAGCAGATGATGCAATAGTAAAGAGTATAACGGTAAATTCTACATCAGAAGAGATTAGAAATGTGATGCAAACAATAATGTATGACGTTAATAGGGAAATAATATCTAATGAAAAAATCGCAGATATAAATTTAGTTGTTGATGAAATTTTACAAAATGCATTAGAACATGGGAACAAATATGAATTAGAAAAAAAGATAGTGGTGACTTATACTATTAATAATAGTGACTTTATAATAGAGGTATTAGATGAGGGCGATGGATTTGAATATGATGAAAAAAAAGGTATGGATATATTAGGGGAAAGAGGAAGAGGAATATTTTTAATAAAACAACTTTCAAAAAAAATAGAGTATTCTGAAAATGGAAGGAAAATAAAAGTTGTTATTGAAAAAGAGGTGTAAAATATGTTAATAAAAAAAGAAAAAATAGAAGAAAATTTAATAATAAGATTTATAGGAAAATTATCACAAGAAGAAGTTGACAAAATTTCTGGGAGATTAATTTATGATATAGGTGAAGATAATAGTAAGAATGTTATTATTGATTTTTCAGGCTTAGAATATATTAGTAGTTTAGGAATTGCTATGCTTATAAAATTATATAAATTTACAAAAGATGAAGAAAAAAAAATGATTATATATAATCCATCTAAAGAAGTTTTGAAAATATTAAATTTAACTAGAATAGAGAAAATAATAAAAATAGAGGTGAATTAATTGAAAAAAAATGATTTGGAGTTTTTGATTATAACTGGAATGTCTGGTGCAGGGAAAACTCAAGCTATGAATTTTTTTGAAGATAGAGGATATTTTTGCATAGATAATTTGCCAGCAACTCTTTTAAGTAATTTTATTTCATTATATTTCAAAAGTAAAGGGAAAATAAAAAAATTGGCTTTTGTTATAGATATTAGAAGCTGGGGATTTTTTGAAGATTTTTTTGAAGAGATAAAAAATTTGAGAAATAATAATATTAATTATAAAATATTATTTTTAGATGCAAAAAATGAAATTTTGTTAAATAGATTTAATTTAACAAGAAGAAAGCATCCTTTAGATGTATATAATACACTTTTAAAAAATATAGAGGAAGAAAGAAGAAGATTAGAAGACTTAAGAAATATGGCAAGTATAATTATTGATACAACTAATTTAACAATAAAAAATTTGTCAGAAAAATTAGAAAATGAATTTAAAGGAGAATTTACAAAAAAATTATCTATAACTTTTATCTCTTTTGGATTTAAATATGGGATTCCTATTGACTTAGATATGATGTATGATGTTAGATTTTTACCTAATCCATTTTATGTAGAGTCTTTAAAAAAGAAAACAGGGAATGATTTAGAAGTTCAAGAATATGTTATGAAAGCAGAAGAAAGCAAAGAGTTTTTTTATAAATTACAAGATATGATAAGTTTTTTGATTCCACATTTTGAAAAAGAGAGAAAATCTCACTTAAATATAGGAATTGGGTGTACTGGCGGCAAGCACAGATCAGTTACATTTGTAAACAAATTATATGATTATTTTTCTGGTTTTGGAAAATATCAAATTAGAATTTCACATAGAGACATAAATAAATGATTTAAATATAGGGAAATAACTTGATTTTTTAGGAGTAAATTATGATAAGTTTAGATGATATTCCAGAAAATCCTGGGATTTATATTATGAAATCTAAGGGTAAAATAATATATATAGGTAAAGCAAAAATATTAAAAAGAAGAGTTATGAGTTATTTTCATAAGAACCACGATAATGCACCGAAGACTAAAGAATTAGTAAAAAAAATTGAGGATATTGATTATATTTTAACAAATAATGAGATAGAGGCTTTAATACTTGAAAATAATCTTATAAAAAAATATAGCCCAAAATATAACATAGCTTTAAAAGATGAAAAAACATACCCATATATAAAAATAACAAAAGAAAAATTTCCTAAAATAGAAATTATTAGAAGTACAAAAAGAATTAATGGCTCAAAAGAGGAATTGTTTGGACCATATCCTATGGGAGTTTATAAATTTATAAAAGCTGTAAAAAGAGTGTTAAAATTAAGAGATTGTAAAAGAGATATGACAAAAATTTATCAAAGGCCATGTTTGAAATATAATATGGGAATGTGTAGTGGTCCATGTGTATATAAGAATGTTGAGAAAGAGTATAGAGAAAAAATTGAAGAATTAAGAGATATATTAAAAGGAAAATATCAAAATTTAATAAAAGAGTTTGAAAAAAAAATGTATGAGTATTCAGAAAAATTAGAATTTGAAAAAGCTATTGTTTATAAGGAAAAGATTGAAGCAGTAAAAAATTTGAAAAATAGTTTAACAATGGAATATGGTCAAAATGTAGATGAAGATGTATTTGTAGTAGTTCAGAAAAATATGAAAATATTTATTTATATATTAAATGTAAGAGAAGGGAAAATTTTAGGTAAGAATTTTATTGATGTAGATTTAAAATTAGAAGAAAATGGAGAATTAGATAATATATTTATACAATATTATTCAAAATTTCCAATGCCTAAAAATATAATATTAGAAGAGAAATTTGAATCTAGTGCAAAGATATTAGAGAGTTGGTCTAAAATTAGCAAAACTAAAAAAATAAATATATTTTTTCCGAAAATAAAAAGCAGAAGATTAAATCTTTTAGAAATGGCAAAATTAAATTTAAATAAGGAAATTGAAAAATTTTATAATAAAAAGGAAAATTTGGAAAGAGGATTATATAAATTAAGAGAAGAGTTACATTTAAAAAAAATACCTATGAGAATAGAATGTTTTGATATATCAAATATTCAAGGCAAGGATGCAGTCGGTTCAATGAGTGTTGCAATAGAAGGGAAAAACATTCCAAAAGAGTATAGAAGATTTAAAATAACAGTAAAAGATACTCCTGATGATTTTAAAATGATGGAAGAGGTATTAACAAGACGGTATTCAAAGTTAAAAGAGTATGAACTTCCACAATTAATTTTAATAGATGGTGGATTAGGACAACTTGGAATAGCGGAAAAAGTATTAAAGAGTGTAGGTAAGTTTGAATATTTGGATATTATAAGTATAGCAAAACGGGAAGAATTAATATATAAAGCTGAGGAAAAAGAACCTTATGTTTTTTTGAAAAGTGAAGAGGCATTAAAAATTTTACAAAGATTAAGAGATGAATCGCATAGATTTGGAATAACTTATCATAGAAAACTGAGGAGTAAAAGAGTTTTGAAAAGTGAATTAGATGATATAAAAGGGATTGGAACAATAAGAAAAAATAGATTATTAAAGAAGTTTAAAACAGTAGAAAAAATAAAAAAAAGTAGTCTTGAAGAACTGTCGGAGATAATTCCTACAGAGATAGCAAAAAAAATATTAAAATTAAAAAATTAATTTTAAAAAGTGGGGAGATGTGGATATGAATAAAAAAAAAGTATTAGTTATTGATGATGAACTAACAATTAGATTGGTGCTTAAGGAGTTAATTGAAGATTTGGGATATGATTTTTTAGAATCGGGAAGAGCCATGCAAGGAATTGAAATTCTAAAAAACAATAAAGTTGATCTAATTTTATTAGATATACAGTTACCACAAATGAATGGATTGGAAGCAATTCAAAAAATAAGAGAAATTAATAAAGAAGTTCCTGTATTTATGATTACGGCGTTTCATAATTTAAAGGATGTTGTAGAGATGCTAGATGTAGAAATTCAAGAATTTATTTCAAAACCATTTGATTTGGAAAATTTACAAAATAAGATGAAAGAATATTTAAAAGGAGATGAATAGAATGAAAAAATATAGTTCAGAATTAAAGGCAGGTATGAAATTATTAAAACCGGTATATTATGAAAATTCAATACTTATAAATGAAGATGTAATATTAGATAGAAATGCTATAGAAAAAATAAAAAAGTTTAATATATTAGAAGTAGATATTGTAGATGAAAATGGTTTAAAAATAGAAGAAGAATTAGAAAAAGAGAATATGTTAAAAGAAGTATTTGAATTAGAATATGAGAATTCTATAGAAAAAGCAAAAGAAATATTAGAAAATGCTGTTTCTAGTGGAATAGAAGCAGAAGAGATAGAAAATATAATAGGTGAATCTATTAAAAATTTAGAATTAGATTCAGATGTTTTAATTAGAATATTACAAGGTGAAAGTGCTGCAGACTATTTATTTCAGCATTCATTAAATACGGTAATTATATCTTTATTGATTGGAGATTCTTTGGGGTATTCTAAAGAAAAGCTAGAACTATTAGGAAAAGGAGCATTATTACATGACGTTGGGATGTTAAAAATAAAAAAAGAAACATTAGAAAAATCAGAAGATTTATCTTCAGATGAAATAATGGAAATAAAGAAACATACAGCTTATGGAGAAGAAATCATTGGTGATAAAATAGAAAAAGATGTTTTGGACATAATTAAATATCATCATGAAAAAATGGATGGAACTGGATATCCAGAAGGACTAAAGGGCAATGAAATTCCTGAAATGGCAAAAGTTGTAAATATAGCAGATATTTATTGTGCGCTTATAGAAAATAGAAATTATAGAGAAAGATATGATTATTATGATGCAATGAAAATAGTGATGAAATCATCTATAAGTTTAGTTGATGATAAAATATTAAAAAGTTTTTTAAAACGTATGCCAATATATCCAATTAATACAAAAGTAATATTAAATGATGGAAGAAAAGGAGTTGTTTCAAAAGCTAGTTCAAATCCATTTAGACCAATTATTGATATAGTTACAAAAGGAGTTGCAGAGAGAATTAATTTGACAGAAGAGGGAAATTTAACTAAATATATTGTTGGAGTAGATAAATGAGAAAAATAGTAGCATTAGTATTACTTTTTTTGTTTGGTTGTAGTAACATTGTATTAAAAAAAGAAGTTAAAGAAAAAATTCCTTTTAAAATAAAAAAAGGGGATTATAAAATAGTATTAAATCATATAAAATATCCAACTAAATATGAAGAAAAAGAAGTTTTTTTTAAGAAATTTGATCTATTTTTAAAAAAAAGTTTATTGGAAAATAAAAAAGATATAATATTGTTTGATATGAGTTTTTTTAAAGATTATGAAGAGATAGAAAACAGTGGGCTTTTACCTGAAGAGAAAATTTTAACTAAAGTAGCTTCTTCTTTAAATGAAGAAGAAAAGAAAAAATTGTTAGAACTAAATAAGAAAAAATATATAGAAAAAGATCCAGTACAAGTGATTTTAAAAAATCAAATATTAAAATTAAAAAATATTTTAGAAGATTCTACTTTTGATGAGAGTAAAATATATACAGAATTAGACAAAGAAGAATTAATTAATTTATTAAGGAATAAAAGAAAGATTCTAACTAAAGTTATCAAAAAATCTAAAATAGAGATGGTAGCATTGATAAAAAATCCTTATAAAAAAATAGATAAGATAAAGAGAAAATATTATACAAAAGATATAAATTTAAATGTAAAAACAGATTTAAGAGAGGATATAAAGAAATATAAATATCCTATTCTTATAGAGAATTTGAAAGATAGCGATTTTAAATTGATTTCTAACAGTGAAATTAATTTGAACAATAAAATAATTATACTTAAAAATAGTAAATATGTTGGATATGATTATTATAAAGGAAACTATATTTTTTATTATGGTGGGGTTGAAAAACATTATTTATATAACGATTATAATATAAATGTAATCTACAAAGATGTAACTTTGAGAAAATTATTGAGAAATAGTGAGGGAATAACTTTTAAAGAATTGATTGGAGGATAAAATGATATATTTTATAATATTGGAAATAATACTATTATTTTCTTTAGTAATTTTTCAATTTGATATATATATGAAATTCATTATATTTTTGTTTATATCTTTTTCTTTAATAGTATATGAAAGTATAAGAAAAAAAGATATTAAAGAATATTTTATAAATATATTAAAGAATATTTATAATGAAAAGAGTAGCGAAACTTTAGATATAAAAGAATTTGATAATGAAGTATTAGAAGTTTATAATGAAACAATAGAAAAATTCAACAAAAAAGAGTTTGATTTAAAAGAAGCAATGACGGAAATAAATTCATATAGAAATGAATTAGAAAAAGCATATAAAAGTTTAATTGCAAAATCAACAGAATTAGAATATACAAATGACCTTTTGGAAAAAAAAGTAGGGACTTTATCAAGTCTGAATGCACTTGGGAAATCGGTATTATCAGCAATAGATGAAAATAAAGCAATCGATATATTAATAGATACATATTTTATAATGACTTCAGCAAAGAAAATTGCTGTTTTTTTATGGGAAGATGGGAATTTATTAAATAAAGCTATGAAAGGAGAAATTAATTTTGTAGATTTTAATTATGATAATAGTGAAAATATAATTGCACTAAATGCTAAAGATAAAGTAGAATATAAAGAGTTAGCTAATAAAATGATACAAGCTGGAGAAAAAGTTGTATATAGTGAAATAGCAATAAAATCTAAAGCTTTTGGGGTAATATATATTATTGAGAAAGCTGATGAGAACTCATATTTAGAAGAAAAAGATATAATTTTAGCATTATCTATGTATGCGGCTATTTCATTAAATACGTTGGGAATGTATAAAGAAATTTCTGAAAAAAAACAAATGCAGAAAGAAATTTCAATTGCTGCAGATATCCAGAGAAACTTACTGCCTTCAAATATAAAAAATGTATTTGGATTAGAAATATCTAATTATTTTAAACCGGCAAAAGAGGTTGGTGGAGATTATTATGATTATTTTTTATCTGCAGAAGGTAAATTTGGTATTACAATAGGCGATGTAAGTGGAAAAGGAATACCAGCAGCTTTATTAATGGCGTTAGTGAGATCAGTTTTAAGAGCTGTAGCTTCATATGATATTTATCCAAATATTATACTAGAGAAACTGAATAAAATCATAGAAGATGATATATCTGATGAAAGATTTATAACTCTTTTTTATAGTTTATATGATCAAGAAACAAATATGCTATATTATTCAAATGCAGGACATAATCCTTTGATTTATTATAATAAAGAAGAAGATATGATAACAGAAGAAAACGTTAAGGGAGTAGCAATAGGATTTGTTAGAAATTATAAATATAAAATAGGGGAAATAAAATTGAATAAAGGAGATGTATTAGTATATTATACAGATGGAATAACAGAGGCTGAAAATAGCAAAAAAGAACTGTTTGGTATAGATAGGTTAAAAAATATTGTTTTTAAAAATAGACTAAACTCATCAGAGAATATAAAGGCAGAGATATTAAAAGAAGTTTCTAGTTTTAGAAAAAAAGCAATTCAAAGTGATGATATAACTTTGGTTGTGGTAAAGGTAGAAAGAAGGTGAATTAAATGTATAAAAAAGCAACAATAATTACAATAACTATAGCACTATTATTATTATTGCTATTAAATACAATAATTAATAATAATAATAACAATATATATAATAATGTTATAAATGAATTTCAAATTGAAAAGAGTAAAGGCATTAATGTTTTTTTGAATAAATTAAAAGAAAATAATATTTTAAAATTAAAAGAAATATTATTTTTAAAATCAGAAAAAAGTTTAAGCAAAAATTATAATTTATATATATTTAATTTATCTGGAGATTCTGAAAAAAAATATAATAATATGAATATTTATCCTACTTTTATGGAGTTTTTTAAAATTTTAGATAATAGAAACCAGGAGAAAGAATTTGAAATTTCATATTTTATTTTAGAGGATAATTTTTTATTATTAAGAACAATAATAAAATCTAAAGATAAATATTATGTGTTAGATAGCAATTTAAAAGAAATATTATTAAAAGAATTGTCTATAAATTTTTCTGGGAAATTTCTTTTAGAAATTAATGGGAATGAATTTCCTAAGGAAAATATAGAGTACTTTAAAACAAAAGACACATGTATAGCAAAGATAGATTTGAAAAATTTAGATGGATTTAAAATAGCTACAATAAAAAACTCTGAAAATTTAAAAGAGTATTTTAAAAATTCTAATATTTATAATTTTGATATATTGATATTGATAATTATAATTGGAGTCTTAATAGTAATAACAGCATTAATTTATAACATTGGAGATGATAGAGAAAAATTAAAAATAAAAAAAATAATATCAAAACTTTTGGAAGAAGATTCTGATTTTGTAATAGAAAAAAATTATATAAAAGATAGAGGCGTACTTGGAGAAATATTTAAAAGTTTAAATAAATTAAAGGGTAAGATTTTGAGTTCTAAAAATAAAATAGATTATTATAATAAAAAATTGGAAAATTCTTATAAAGATTTAAAAAATTATACATATATTATAGAATTAAAAAATAAAGAATTACAAGACAAATTAAAATCTTTTCAATTGATAAAAAATGTATTAAACCAAGGGATAAGAGAGATATCGGAAATTAATAATTTTTTTAAATCTTTTATGAAAGAACTTTGTGAGTATAGGAATTATAAAAGAGGTGAAATAATATATAAAAATACAATTGATTTTACATATGAAAAAATAATTTATGTTTCTGGAGAAGATAAATTTATAGAAAATTCATATAATGAAAATTTGAAATATTTGATTCCAGATAGAATAATAATAAAAGAAAACTATATAGAGATTCCTTTAATAATAAAAAATAAATTTGTGGGAAGTTTAAAATTTGAAGGGATAGAATTAGACGGAAATGTAGAAAAAACTTTATCTGTGTTAACAAATGAAGTAAATTTAATATTAGAAAATTCGAACTTATATTATAAGATGGAAAGAAAAATCATGGATCTTTCATTTTTAAATAGTATAGTTCTTGCTATGTCATCGGTTAAAAATATTGGAGAAATGAAAGATATGATGGAAGATTCCATAGCAATATTATTTGGAATTAAAAACTATAAGATATTATTATATGAAAAAGGATATTTTTTAGAATTTAAACAAGTAAATGATGATATTGTAAAAATAAAAAATAGTTTAGTAGAAGAAAAAAGAGCTTTTATAGAAAAAAAATATGAAATTATAAATATAAATGGAGAATATTATATTCCATTAGTAGCAAAAGAAAATTTAATTGGAGTCATTAAATTGTTAGGAAATTTTAATTTGAAAAAATTAGATGATAATATAGTTAAAATATTTTTAACACAAATATCTATAATATTACAAAATAACTTTATGATGTTAGAGCATAAAAAGCAAAATTTTAATATTATAAAAAGTTTAGCACAGTCAATAGATGAAAAAGATACCTATACTCGTGGGCACTCTGAACGTGTTATGGAATATGCAGTATCAATTTCAAAAAAGATGGATTTATCAAAAGAGTTTATTGAAAAGATTAGATATGCAGGTATTTTACATGATGTAGGTAAAATTGGAATTCCTGAAAATATTCTTCAGAAAAAAGGAAAATTAACAGACTATGAATATAATATTATAAAGCAACATCCTGAAAAAGGAGTAAAAATATTATCTCACATAAGCGAATTAGATGAAATTATAGATATGGTAAAGTATCATCATGAAAGACCAGATGGGCTAGGATATCCAGAAGGATTAAAAGGAATAGAAATACCTTTTGGAGCTAGAATTTTAGCTGTAGCAGATACATTTGATGCTATGACATCAGATAGACCATATAGAAAAGGGTTATCAATTGATATAGCTAAAAAAGAGTTAGAAAAATATGCAGGCACTCAATTTGACGAAGAAATAGCTAAAGTAGCTATACAAATGATAGAAACTGGAGAATTAAAAATTAAGGGGTAAAAATATGAAAATATACAGTTCTGACCAGATGAAAAATATAGATTTTGAAACGATAAAAAAATATATACCAGGTAATATTTTAATGGAACATGCAGGAATAGAAACAGTAAGAATAATAGAAAAAAAAATTCAAAATTTGTCAGAAAAAAAAGTAATAGTTTTGGCTGGGGCTGGAAATAATGGTGGAGATAGTTTTGTTGTTGCAAGGGGATTATCTTCAAAAGTTTCAAAATTAGATATATATTTCATTGGAGAAGAGGAGAAATTATCTGAAGATTCTAGATTAAATTATAATATATGTAAAAAACTTAATTTAAATTTCATAAAAAACTTTGAAGAATTAATGGAATTAAATGAAAAATTTAAATATGATATAATTATAGATGGAATATTTGGAATTGGATTAAATAGAAATGTTATAGGAGAGCATTATAATCTAATAAGTTTTGTAAATAATTTGAAAAATAAATTTGTAATATCTTTGGATATACCTTCTGGAGTTAATAGTAATACAGGAGAAATACAAAAAATAGGGATAAATGCAGATTTAACAATTGCTTATCATGGTGGGAAATTAGGTCATTTTTTATATCCTGGTAGAGAATACAGAGGAAAATTATCCATTGTAGATATAGGAATACCAAATATTGTTGAAAGTGAAGATGATTTGGATGATATATACGAAATAATTAAAAAAGAGGATATAAAATTTAAAATTAGAAATAAAAATATACACAAAGGAAATGCTGGGAAAGTGGTATGTATTGGAGGTAAAACAGGATTTAGTGGAGCAATATATATGGCAAGTGAAGCAGCTCTAAATAGCGGAAGTGGATTAGTTTATTCTATTATTCCAAAAGGTATAAATACTATTTTAGAACAGAAAAGCACTGAAACAATTACAGTTCCAATTGGAGATGAGAAAAGGGAATATTTTAGAGCAATTGATTATGTTGAAACAATTAATTTTATAAATGAAATAAAACCAGATGTAATTATTTTAGGTCCAGGGATTGGAAGAGAAGAAGAAACAATAAATTATATATTAAAATTGTTAAATGAAATAAATGATATTAATATAGTGTTGGATGCAGATGGATTATATGCTATAAAAGATGATTTAGCCATATTATATGGAAAAAATATTATAATGACACCTCATATGGGAGAATTTAAAAGAATAATAAAAAGTGATATAAAAAATAAATTAGAAAAAGCTAAATTATTTTCTGAAAATTATGGAGTTATAACAGTATTAAAAGGAGCGGATACAATAATAAGCAATGGAAAAAAAACATATATAAATTTAACAGGAAATCCAGGTATGGCAACAGCTGGAACTGGAGATGTACTAGCAGGAATTATTGCTTCTTTTGTGGGACAAGGGTATAATAGATTAGAAGCAAGTAAAATTTCTGTTTTTTTGCATGGATATATTGGAGATAAAATAGCTGAATATGAATCAGAAGAGGGAGTAACTGCTAATAAAATAATAAAAAAAATAGGAGAATGCATAAAAGATATAAAAAAATAAGAGTTATAGATTTTTTTTGAAAAAACTCTGTATAAATTTGGAGGTACAGTGAAGCGGGGAAAAAAAGATTATAAAATTTTAATAGTCAGTGATGAAGATATGTTAAAAATATTTTCTGTATCGCAATTAAAAGAGAAGTTTGGATATGTTGATTTTATTATTTCAGCAGGAGATGTGAGCAATGGATATTTAGATTATCTATTTTCTGCATTAGATAAAGATGTTATATATGTAAATGGAAATCATATCTATGAACAAAATCATAAAATAGAATTTTGTAAAAATATAGATGGGAAGATAATAAAATATAAAAATATAAAAATTTTGGGATTAGATGGTTCAAGAGTGTATTCATTTGGAGAACATCAATATACGGAATATGGAATGTGGAAAAAAATATTAAAGCAGATAATCAAAATAGCTATTAGAAGACCAGATATAGTAGTAACACATGCTCCAATAAGAGGAATTCACGATAAAGAAGATCATGTACATAAAGGATTTCGAGCGTTTAGGTATATATTGAAATATTGTAAGCCTAAATTATGGATACATGGACATATTCATCTTTCTAGTCAATATGAAAAACAGGAAACAATAGTAAATGGTACAAGAATAATAAATGCATATGGATATAAAGTTATTGAATTAAAAAAATGAGGTGATAAAAATAGAAACATATATTGATGCAAAAAATTCATATTCAAAATTTTTAAAAGAATCAAAAGGTTTCTTATGGTTTGGTAAAAAAGATGAAAATTTAAAAAGTTTTATAGAGGTTCAAAAAGAAAATAGTGCATATACAAGCGTTAATTTAGGAATAAAAGATGTTTTAATAAAAGATATAAAAGGTAGTGTTCAAAAATATATGGATTTTAATAAAAACTTTGTACCTAAAAATAGTGTTATTGAAGAAAGATGGTGTAGTATTTATTTGGCATTTGTAAATGAAAAACCTTTGCCACCTTTGGAGCTATATAAAATAAAAGATGAGTATTTTGTATATGATGGAAATCATAGAGTTTCTGTTGCAAAATTTTTAAATTTTGTTAGGATAGAAGCAGAAGTAAAAGAATTCATACCTTCTCCAACTACCAAAGAAAATGCTATTTATAATGAAAAATTTAATTTTGAAAAAAAGACAGGATTAAATAATATTAATTTTACAGAGATGGGACAATATAGCAGATTGTTAAAGGAGATAAATGACTACAAAGAATATGTAGAAAATTTCGAAAAAAAATCATTAGATTTAGAAAAAGTTTCAAAATTATGGTATGAAAAAATTTATGAACCATCAATAAAAATTTTAGAAGAAAACAATATATTATCTAATTTTAAAGATCGAACTTATGATGACCTGTTTATATATTTATTAAATCACAAATATTTTACAAGTGAAAAAAAAGGAAGAGATATAGGGTTTAGTTATGCTGTTATTAATTTTATAAATATGTTAAAATTAGAAGATAGTGAAGATAGTATAATAAAAGTAAATGAAAAGGTTGAAGAAAATTTAGAAATATTAAAAGAAACAGATGCAAGAAAAAAATTGGATGAAGTAATAGTGAGAAAAGATGATATATTAAAAAAGGAAACAGGATTAAATTTTAAACATAACTTTTTAATAATTTTTGAAATTGATGAGTTTATGTATAAAAATGAAATAGAAGATTTTCAAAATGGGGTAAAGCTATGGTATAAAGATGAATTTATGGAATTTTTTAAATGTTTTAAAAAAAAGATAGCTTTCTTAAGTAATATGTATTTAGAAAAATTTAAAATAATAACAAAAAATAGAGAAAGAGCATACTATTCATTAAAAAATTATGCAATAAAACAGTCAAATTTTGAAAGTGAGTTATTAATTGCAAATTATATTTTAGAAAGATATATTCCAATTATAGATCAATTAAAAGAGGTTGAATTAGGTGAAGATGAATTTATAGAAAGTTATTTTGGAATAGAATCAGAATATAATTATATATCTAAATATGAAGATATATCTTTTAAAGATGCTAAGGAGCGTTATTTTAATTCTATAAATAAAAGTTATTTGCAATCACATGGTTGGTTATTATTAAGATTTAAAGATGAAGAAAGAAAAAAAGATATATTAGATTATATAATTAATAAATTTAAAGAAAAATTATTAAATAAAAATTTATTTGACGAAATAGTGAAAAAATATGGACCAATAAAAAGATATGGAACAGTTTTTAAGTTAGAGACTGCAATGAAAGTTTATGGAGATTCAAATTGGTTAAGTGAAAAAGTATTGAAAGATTTAGAAAAATTAAGCAACAATAACGAGATATTAACTGAATTTAAAACAAGAATAACTTTGTATAAATTAAAAGAAAAGAGAGAAATGTCATTAATAGATTTTTATGCGAGAGTTCTTAATTATGGTACTTATTTGGGAAAAGATATGAAATATGTGGATATAATTGATTTGGCGATAGAATATTTAAACAATTAAAATATTTGGTACTATCATTTATAATTGGGTATTGGAGGGGAGTAAAATGAAAATTAAAACGAAAGTATCCATGACAATATTATTAATATTAATTTTTATAATAGTAAATTTTATAGTAGTATTTTATACAATTAATCTAACAAAACAAGATAGTTTGTTAGTTAATTTATCTGGAAGGCAAAGAATGTTAACACAAAAAATTAGTAAAAATATTTTTAAATATATTAGTATAAAAGATTTAGTAAAAAAACTAGAAGTGGAAAAAGAGATAAAAGGTGAAGTGAAATTATACGATAACACTAAAAATGCGATATTATATGGTGGTATAACATTGGATGGAGTAGGTAAACCTGTAAAAATAATAAGAGCAAAGTTAAGTAATTCATATATTGAACTAGAAAAAACTTGGAAAGAGTTTAAAAATTCAATAAATAAAATTATGAGTGGAGATAAAAATGCAGTAAATTATATTGATATGAATAACTTGAAGTTATTAAATTTATCAAATGAATTAGTAACCGAGCTTGAAGAAAATTCACAACAGAAATGGAGACTATTAAAATTATTTGAAATAATTTTTGCAATTATAATAGGGATTGTAATGTTATTTGTATCTCTGCATATTAAATTAAAAATCATAAATCCGCTTAATAAATTATTGAGACTGTTAAGAAAGGCAGAAAAAGGAGAAACAAATATAAAAATAGATATTAACTCAAATGATGAAATAGGAGAAATTAGTAAAATATTTTCAAATTATTTTAAAGTATTGAATAAAATTGTAAATAATATAGTTCTAGTTTCAGAAAATATTAATAATACAAAAGATGGAATAAAAAAATATTTTTTAAATATAGAAAATAGTTTTGAAGATTTAAGAGAAAGTATAGGTACTACATCTGCAGCAATAGAAGAATTATCTGGAACGTCAAGAAGTATAGCAGATAATGCAGTTCATATGAATCAAAATGTGGATAAGACTAAAAATTATATAGAAAAGGGTATGGAAATTGTAAATAGTACAACAGATGAAATAAAAAATTTGAAAGAACATATTAATAACGGGAAAGACGAAGTAAAAAAATTGGGGATTAAAACAGATGAAATAGGAGAAATAGTAATAGTAATAAATGAAATTGCAGCTCAAACAAATTTATTAGCATTAAATGCAGCAATAGAAGCCGCAAGAGCAGGAGAACATGGAAGAGGTTTTGAAGTGGTTGCAGAAGAGGTAAAAAAATTAGCTAATAGAACATCTAATGAAACAAAAGAGATATCTCTTATGATAAAGGATATACAAGAACAAATGGAAAATCTAATAAAACAAATGGGAAATATAGTAAAAGGTGCAGAAAAAGGTGAGGCTATGGTAAATTCTACTAATAATATGTTTAGTAAAATAGAGGAAAAGGTGGAAGGAATTTCAATTATGACAAACACAGTATCTATAGGAGTAAAAGAGGAGTCAATTGCAATAGAAGAATTATCTATTCAAGGTGACAATATAATAAATAATTTAGATGAAAATAGTTATGTGATAGAAAACTCTTTGAAATCAGTAGAAAAATTAGAAGAATTATCCAAAAGTCTAATTGAATTAACTGAATTTTTTGATATAAAAAGTATATCAAAGAGAAATAAAATTGTAGAAAGAAAGAATAAAGATAATTATAAAGGAAAAGAGTATATAAATTGGAATTCTGATTTTATAATTGGAATAGAAAAAATAGATAAAGAACATAAAAGCTTGGTAGATACAGTAAATGAATTAATTAATGCAATTGAATTAGGGAAGTCAAATGAAAAAATATATAATATAGTGGATTTTTTAGTGAAATATACAGCAGAACATTTTGCTGATGAAGAAGAAATAATGAAGAGAGAAAATTATCCGGGATTAGAGGAGCAAAGGAAAACTCATAAAAAGTTTGTGGAGTTTGCTATCAATTTACAAAAACAATTAGAAATGGAAGGAATTAAGTCAGGAACAGGAATAAAAATTAAAAAATTTGTAGGAGATTGGATAGTCGAGCATATAAAAGGAATGGACAGAAAAATAGGGGAATATTTAGGAACAATATAAAATAGAAAAAGAGTTGAACTAAAAATTCAACTCTTTTTAATATATTTAAGAAAGAAGGCAAAATATGATATTAAAAACAAAAAGATTGTTATTAAAAACCTTAGATGAAAGTTATGCAGAAGAAGTATTAGAATTTTACAAAAAAAATATAATTTTTTTGAAAGAGTGGGAACCAGAAAGAAATAATGATTTTTATAAAATAGGAGTTCATAAATTAAATTTAAGAAACGATGTATTAAAAAATGAAAAAAAAGAGTTATTTAGAGTTTGGATATTTAGATCAGGAGAAGAAAAAATATTGGGTACAGTAGCTTTATCAAATATTATTTATGGAGTATTTAAATCTTGCCATTTGGGATATAAATTTGATAAGGATGAAGTGGGAAAAGGATATGCAATAGAATCGGTGAAAAAAGTTATAGAATATGGATTTAATGAATTAAAATTACATAGAATAGAAGCAAATATAATGCCAAAAAATAAAAGATCGTTAAATTTAGTGAAAAAACTTGGATTTGAAGAGGAAGGATTAGCAAAAAATTATTTAAAAATAAATGGGGAATGGGAAGACCATTTACATATGGTGAAATTTAATGAGAAAATTATTTAGAATTATATTTAAGCCATTTCTAACTAGTGACAACGCAGAGCCGCAGAGGAATCAGAGGTTCACAGAGGAAATAATTAAAAAATCTTATAATATGCGAACTTTGTATTCTCTGTGGCTTTGCGTTGAAGATCCTCTTTTCTTACAATTATTTCATGCTATCAATTTATTTTTTATCCTTGACAAACGTGTGTATTTAAGGTATATTCTAATTATAGGATAATTTTTAGTATAACTTTCTAAAAATATTGAGTATAGTTTTTGATAACTGCTATAAAAAAGTAAGTTATTTCTATGTTTCCTAAGTAACGTTTAAAAAATAAGTTTTTCATAATTTTTAAGCCTTACTGAATAAATTTTGGAGGTGCAAATATAATGTTTAAAGTTGCTTGTATAGGAGAAATGTTGATAGATTTCATATGTTCAGATATTGATGTTGATTTAGAAAATGGGGAGAATTTTACTAAAAAAGCTGGAGGAGCGCCAGCAAATGTAGCAATTGCAATAAGTAAATTAGGTGGGGAATCTTTTTTTATAGGTAAAGTAGGTGATGATCCATTTGGGAAGTTTCTTATAAATAAAATAAAAAAAAATGGAGTCGATATATCTTTAGTATCAATTGATAAAAAAAATAGAACTACATTGGCATTTGTATCTTTGCAAAAAAATGGAGAAAGAGATTTTATTTTTAATAGAGGTGCAGATGAAAATTTAAAATTTTCAGATATTAATTTAGAAAATTTAAAAGATGCTGGGATAATACATTTTGGATCTGCAACTGCACTTTTAGGTGGAAAATTGAAAAAAAGTTATGATAGCACATTAAAATATGTAAAAGAAAATGGAAATTTTATATCATTTGATCCAAATTATAGAGTTGATCTATGGAAAGATAGAATAGAAGAATTTATAGAAAAATCAATAGAATATGTTAAATATTCTGATTTTGTAAAAGTTAGTGAGGAAGAACTATTTTTATTAACTAAAAAAACAAAAAAAGAGGAAGCTGTAAAAAAATTACATTATTTAGGTGCTAAAATAGTTGCAGTAACGTTAGGGAAAAATGGAACTTTAATAAGCAATGGTAAAGAATCAAAAATAGTATCAAGTATAAAAGTAAAATCAATAGATTCAACAGGAGCAGGAGATGCATTTATAGGAGCTGTCTTGTATAAGATATCTAAATTAGAAAAAATAGAAGAGATAAATAATATGGAAACATTAGAAGAGATAGTAAACTTTGGGAATAAAGTTGGAGCGATAACTTGCACAAAATATGGAGCTATGGATGCTTTACCAACATTAGAAGAAGTGGAGGGGTAATTAATGGGGAGAGAATATTTAAGATTTATGAGTGAAATATTAGAAAAATTGCGAGACAGAAAAGAATATAAAAATATAGATTTTTCAATATTTTTTGCTAGATTTGGAAATAATTTTGAAATTTTATTTAATAATTTTAGAAGTTTATACGGGGATAGAAAAGATTTTGCGATAAAATTGGAAGAATTAATGTTTGTAGTGCAAGACTTTTATGTGAAAAGAGATGAAAGATTAAAAAAGATTGATTTAGAAAGAGAAAAAGAGCCAGATTGGTTTTTAAGTAATAATTGGGTTGAAATGATGTTATATATAGATAGATTTTCAAAAGATTTAAAAGGGTTTAAAGAGAGGATATCATATTTAAAAGATTTGGGAATAAATATAGTTCATTTTATGCCGTTATTACAGGCTAGAGAAGGAGAAAATGATGGTGGATATGCAGTAAGCGATTACACAAAAATAGATAGTAAATTTGGAGATATGAAAGATTTAAAAGATATTTTAAAAATATTTAGAAAAGAGAATATGTTGCTAGAATTGGATTTAGTTTTAAATCATACTGCTGATACACACGATTGGGCAAAACGAGCATTGGATGGAGATAAAAAATATCAAGATTATTATTATATGTATAATAATAGAGAAATTCCAGATAAATTTGAAGAAAGTTTGCCTGAAGTATTTCCTAAGACAGCACCTGGAAATTTTACATATAATAAAGAAATAAATAAATGGATTTTTACAGTATTTAATAATTATCAATGGGATTTAAATTATACCAATCCAGATCTATTTATAGAAATGACAAAGATTTTATTATTTTTAGCAAATGTAGGAATAGATATATTAAGATTAGATGCAGTAGCATTTTTATGGAAAAGAATTGGAACTAATAGTCAAAATTTGCCAGAGGCACACACAATATTACAAATGTTTAAAGCTTGTGCAAAAATTGTTGCCCCAGGAGTTGTATTTAAAGCAGAAGCAATTGTTCAGCCAGTAGAAATTGTTAAGTATTTAGGAGAAGGAGATTTAGAGGGAAAAGAGTGTGATATAGCGTACAATGCTTCATTTATGGTATTTTTATGGGATGCGATTGCTACTAAAAACACGAAACTATTACAAAAAGGACTTGAACATATGCCTAGATTACCAAAAGGAACTACTTGGGTAAATTATATTAGGTGTCATGATGATATAGGACTTGGATTTTCTGATTTGGATGCAATAGAATCAGGATATAATCCAGTATTACATAGAAAATTTTTATTAGAATATTATACAGGAAAATTTTATGGAAGCATGGCTTCTGGAATTCCATTTATGTATAATCCTAAAACTGGAGATGCGAGAATATCAGGAGAGTTAGCCTCATTATGTGGATTAGAAAAATCATTTAAAAATAAAAATTTTGATGAAATAGAAAAATCTATTGAAAAAATTATACTTTTGCATAGTGCAATAATGTCTTTTGGTGGGATTCCTTTAATTTATTATGGTGATGAATTGGGGATGACTAATGATTATAGTTATGAATTAGATGAAGAGAAAAAAGATGATAATAGATGGATACACAGACCTGTTATTGATGAAGAAAGACTGAATATAAGAAAAAAAATGGGTTCTATTGAAAATAGAATATTTGAAAACATAAAAAAATTGATAAAAATCAGAAAAAATACTCCTGAGTTTTATGGAGAAAATAATTATAAGATTGTAGGAAATGATAATTTAAACAGTTTTATATTTATAAAAGAGCATAAGGATAGTAAAATAATGGTAATAATGAATTTTTCTGATAGAGAACAAGAAATAGAATATAGCATTTTGATGAAAAATGGATTTTTTGGAGAAGTAATTGATAAATTTACAAATAAAATACCTGAAATTAGAAAAGGAAAAATTATAATAAAAAGATATCAATTTTATTGGTTAAAAGAAAAGGAAAACAGAGATTAATATCTCTGTTTTCCTTTTTAAATTTAATTTTATAATGAAATTATAAAGTAAAATTTCATTTGAAATAAAAGTGTAAATATGGTACAATATTTTATAATAGGGTAAGTGTTATGAGTATAAAAAACGAATAATTGATAATTAAAAAAAAGAAAAATTATTAATTTTTAATTTTGCATTATAAAAAAGGAGAATTGTAAATAGATGAATAAAAAAGCAATGGTAATAACGTATGGATGCCAGATGAATGTTAATGATAGTGCCAAAATAAAAGCTCAATTAACAAAACAAGGATATGAAATAACAGAAAACTTAAAAGATAGTGATTTAGTATTTATAAATACATGTACAGTAAGAGAAGGAGCTTCAAAAAAAGTATATGGTAAATTAGGAGAACTAAAAACTTTAAAAAAAACTAAAAAGGATATGATTGTTGGAGTAACTGGGTGTCTTGCACAAGAAAAAAAAGATGAAATTTTGAAAAGAGCACCTCATGTAAATCTTGTACTAGGGAATCAAAATATATATCAAATTCCAGAATATCTTAGTAAATTAGAAAATGATGAAATAAAACATGTTGTATTAGTAGATAATGAAGATGAATTACCACCAAGATTAGATGCAGATTTTGATTCTAATTTTTCAGGTTGTGTTTCTATAACATATGGTTGCGATAATTTTTGTACTTATTGTATAGTTCCGTATGTGAGAGGAAGAGAAAGAAGTGTACCTGTTAAAGATATAATTACTGATATAAATAATCTTTTGAAAAAAGGGTATAAAGAGATAATTTTATTAGGGCAAAATGTAAACTCATATGGAAAAGGGTTAACAAATGGTGAAAATTTCGCAAAATTATTAAAAGAAATATCTAAAATAGAAGGGAAATTTAGACTTAGATTTATGTCGCCACATCCAAAAGATTTTACAGATGATGTAATAGAATCAATAATAGCAGATGAAAGAATTAGCAGAAATATTCATCTTCCGCTTCAAGCAGGCTCAACTTCTGTTCTGAAAAAAATGAATAGAGGGTACACAAAAGAAGATTATTTGAAATTAGTTGAAAAATTAAGAAGTAAAATAAAAAATATTGCATTAACAACAGATATTATTGTAGGATTTCCATATGAAACTGAAGAAGATTTTAAAGATACTTTAGATGTTGTTGAAAAAGCAAGATATGAAAACGCATATATGTTTATGTATTCTAAAAGGGATGAAACTCCAGCGGCTACTATGGAAAAGCAAGTTAGTGAAGCAGAAAAAAAAGATAGATTACAAAGATTAATAGAAGTTCAAACTAGGATTACTAAAGAGGAAAGTAATAAATATTTAAATAAAGAAATAGAAATTTTAGTAGAAGGGTTGTCACCTAGAAATAAAGAGATGTATATTGGGAGAACTGATAGTAATAAAGTTGTAATATTTAAGGGTGATGAAACTCTTATAGGAAAATTTGCAACAGTTAAGATAAATGAAGCAAATACATGGACTCTTTATGGAGAGTTAATATAGGAATGGCTTAAAATGAATAGATATAAAAAATTTATTTTTCAAACGTTCTATAGGACTAGGGAAAATATTATATGGAGGTAATATATGAAAAAAGGTATAAGAGTATACAATTTATATCCAAAACTTATAGGTAGTATGGAGAAATGGATTGAACATTTTGACAGAATAAAAGAGATGAATTTTAATTGGATATATATAAATCCATTTCATTCGCCAGGATTTTCAGGTTCTGATTATGCAGTGAAAGATTATAATTTATATCATCCATTATTTGTAACTGGAGAAATGGATTTTTCAGATTTACATGGACAAAAAGAAAAGGGAGATTTTCTTTTAGAGAAAGTTTGTAATGAAGCTGAGAAAAAAGGTATGAAAATAATGATGGATTTGGTAATAAATCATACAGCTATAGATTCGCCATTAACAAAAGAACATCCTGAATGGTATATGAAAAATAGTGATGGAAGTATAAAAAATCCAGGTGCAATGGATGGAAATAATTGGATAGAATGGGGTGATTTAGCTCAAATTGATAATGAATATTCCATTGATAAGGATAATTTATGGGAATATTGGTTAGATATGATTTTGAAATATGCCAAATTGGGAGTAAGAGGATTTAGATGTGACGCAGCATATCATATACCAAGGAATTTATGGGAATATCTAATTAGTAATGTGAAATCTAAATATCCAGATTCTGTATTTATAGCAGAAACATTAGGATGTACTCCAAAACAACTGATTAATACAGCAGATGCAGGATTTGATTTTGTAATGAATAGTTTTAAGTGGTGGGATTTAAAAGCAGATTATTTTTTAAAAGATTATGGAGAATGGGCAGATAAATATCCTTCTTTAACTTTTCCTGAAAATCATGATACAGAAAGATATTCAAAAGAAATTAATGGGAATAAAGATTTAGCAATAGCTAAATATGCTTTAGGAGCTTATTTTTGTTCAAGTATAGCAATAACAATTGGGTTTGAATTTGGATTTGAAAGAAAAATAGATGTGGTCCAAACAAATCCTAGTTGGATGGAAGATAAAAAATATGATATTTCGAAAGAAATTTCTAGGATTAATCAGATTAAATCAGAATATGATATATTACAAGAAGACAATATTATAGAACCTATATATTTTAAAAATCATAATATTTTTGCATTTACAAAAGAAAGTTTAGATAAGTCAGAAAAAATATTGGTAATGATAAATAATGATGGAGAACATATTAATACAATCTATTATAATGGGTTATATAATTTAATGGGTGGAGAAAAAGTAATAGATATTTCTCACGGACATAGAATGGAGAATATTCCAGATAATTTTGAATATAATCTTTCTCCAGGAGAAGTAAAATTATTTTATATAAAAAAATAGTTGCCGATAATTATAAAGAGGTGGAAAAATGTCAAAAAATATATTAATAGTTGATGATGAAGTTGATGTTGTAGAGGTAATTGAAATGTTATTAAAGAATCAAGGATATAATGTTATAACTGCACATAATGGAATTGAGGCATTAGAAAGAATAGAAAAAAAAATTCCAGATTTAGTTATATTAGATATAATGATGCCGCAAATGGATGGGCTAGAAGCGTGTAAAAAAATGAGAGAAAATGAGAAAATGGAGAATGTTCCTATTGTTATGTTTTCTGCAAAATTATCAGCAGTTGATAAAAAAGAAGCATTTGAAGTGGGAGCAGATGGTTTTATTACAAAACCGTTTAATGCAAGAGGATTTATTGCAGGAATAAGAACCTATTTAGAATTAGGTCATATGTGAAAAGGAGTTGAATAATGGATTTTAATGAGTTGAAATATGAGGACGTTGTAAATTATAAATTAAAAGAGTTACAAAAATTAGGAAAAGAGTTAGGTATAGAAAAAGCATATAAATTAAATAAAGAAGATGCAATGCTAAAAGTAATTGAAGCTCTAGGAGAAAAAAAAGGAGAGCTTGTTGGTCATGGAGTTTTAGATGTATTACCAGATGGATATGGATTTTTAAGAAACAGCAGTCTTGGAAATGATATTTATGTATCTGCCTCTCAAGTGAAAAAGTTTTCTCTTAGATTAGGAGATATTGTAGCTGGAGAATGTAGAAAGCCAGTAAGTGATGAAAGTAATTTTGCAATATTAAAAATATTTACTATAAATGGGATTGATTTAGAAAAAGCTAAAAATAGACCTAAATTTGAAGATTTGATTCCATCTTATCCAGATAAATTATTAAAATTAACATCATCTAAAGATAAAGAAAATATACCTGGTAGAATAATAGAATTAATCTCTCCAATTGGATTAGGACAAAGAGGGATAATAGTGGCACCGCCAAAAGCAGGAAAAACAGTATTAATAAGTAGTTTGGCAAATGGTATTATTGAAAATAATCCTAATGTAGAAGTTTGGATATTGTTGATAGATGAAAGGCCAGAAGAGGTAACTGATATAAAAGAAAATGTGCAGGGAGCAGAAGTTTTTGCTTCAACATTTGATGAAGAGCCTAGAAATCACGTTAAAGTTACAGAAGCTATATTAGAAAAAGCAAAACGTCTTGTGGAAGATGGTAAAGATGTAGTAATATTAATGGATAGTTTAACTCGTCTTGCTAGAGCATATAACATAATTATACCATCAAGTGGGAAACTTATATCTGGAGGTATTGATCCAGGAGCTTTATATTTTCCAAAGAATTTTTTTGGTGCAGCAAGAAATATAAAAAATGGTGGAAGTTTAACAATATTAGCGACAGCTTTAATTGATACTGGAAGTAAAATGGATGATGTAATTTATGAAGAGTTTAAGGGTACTGGTAATATGGAAGTACATTTAGATAGAAATTTATCAGAACTTAGAATATTTCCAGCAATTGACATTAAACGTTCTGGAACTAGAAAGGAAGAACTGTTATTAAGTGAAGCTGAATTAATGGTAATATGGAGAATGAGAAGATTTTTAAGCAAATATTCATCAGCGGAAGCTACAAAACGATTAATAGATTTATTGAAAAAAACAGATAATAATGCTTCAGTTTTAAATCATTTTTTGAAGGGCGGAGATTTTAATGGCGACCAATCTAAGTAAACGGAAAATTATTAAAATATTTGTTTATATAATGTTATTTTTTTCAACTGTGTTTATACTAACAATAGTTAAAGGGAATTATCAAGAGAGTGGGAATGGAACAGATGCAATAACAAAAGGAGATATTTCTAAGATAAATAGTGAAAATGCAGGAATACAAATAATAGATTATCAATATTATACTTTTGAAAAAGATTATTCTGATGTAGTGAATAATTTAGAAACAGATAAAAAAGAAAATGAAAATAAGAAGCTTAAAGAGATATATTACACTGTAAAGCGTGGGGATACTTTGCATGGAATATCTCAAGCAGTTGGTCAAGACATGAATATAATTGTAGCAAATAATCCAAAAGTTAAAAATGGAAAAATTTATGCTGGGCAAAAGTTGAAGATATTAAATAAAGATGGAATATATTATACAGTAAAATCAAGAGATACTTTAGGAAAAATTTCAAATAAATATAAAGTTAAATTAGCAAGTATATTAGAGGCAAATAATTTAAACGATACTCAAATAAAAAAAGGTGAAAAAATATTTATACCTAATCCAAATTTAGATTTTGTTATAAAAGCTAATAGAACTAGATATGCTAAAAAAACATTTAGTAATAGAACAAAATTTGGTTGGCCAGTAAGGTATAGAGGAGTAACGAGCCCATTTGGGAATAGATATCACCCTGTATTAAAAAGATATATATTTCATACAGGTGTTGATTTGAGAGCTAGAACAGGAACAGCATTGTATTCTGCTTTGGATGGGAAAGTTACATATTCAGGTTGGATGTCAGGCTATGGGAGAATTGTTATAATTAAACATAGTAAAGGGTATTCTACAAGATATGCTCATTTAAGTAAGTCTTACGTGAAAGTTGGACAATATGTAAAAAAAGGGCAACAAATAGGAAAAACAGGAAAAACAGGTAGAGTTACAGGACCACATTTACATTTTGAAATTAGAAAGTATGGAAAACCATTAAATCCAATGCGATTTTTAAAAAGGTAGGGGAAACCCTACTTTTTATAATATTATACTGAGGTGAAATTTATGAAAAAATTAAAAAAAATTATTATTATATTTCTTTTTTTTAGTTCTGTAATTTATGCAGAAGATATTACAGTAGATGATTATTTAAATTTAGGAGATGCATATTATAAAGAAAATAATTTAAAAGAAGCTAAAGATTTATATGATAGAGCTTTAGAAATAGATAGCAGTAATATTACAGTTGTAATGAAGATTTTAAAAATTTATGAAACTAATAAAAAGTATGATGATGAATTAAAGTTTTTAGAGAATTTTTTAAGTAATAATGTAGATAAAAATAATTCAGAAATATATTTTAAGATAGCTGATATTTACAATAATTATAAAAAAAATAAAAAAAAAGCATATGAATATTATGAAAAATTTTTAAATAGTAGTGGTTCTAATAATTCAGAAAGAATTTTTTATATTGGAGATGTATATTTCAAAGATTTTTTATATGAAAAAGCCATGAATACATTTTTATTGGATAAAACTGGTAATTATAAAAATGAATTTGGAGCAGCAATAACATTGAGATTTTTAGGATATTATAAAAAATCGATATTATATTATAAAAAAGTTATAAAACAAAAGCCAAATTTTTTAGAGGCATATTTAGGGATTGGAATAAGTTATCAATTAAATAGTGATTTTGATAATGCTATTAAATATTTTTTGAAATATATAAGTGAAAAAAAAGATGAACAAGTATATATAGAATTAGTAAAATTATATATGATAAAGAAAAATGATAAGAAGGCAAAAACAATTGGACAAGAAGGGTTAAATTTTTTTCCTAATTCGAAAGAATTACGAGATTTAATGTTGACAATTTATTCTAATTAAAAGGAGATATATATGATAGTAGAATATAGGAATATAAATTTGAGTTTTAAAGAAATAGAAATTTTCAAAAATTTTAATTTAAAAATAGAAAATGGGGAGAAAATTTTATTAAAAGGAAAATCTGGTTCTGGAAAAACATCTTTAGGAAATTTTTTACTTGGATTTACTCAGCCGAATAGTGGAGAAATCTATTTTCAAAATGAATTGTTAAATGAAAAAACAATTTGGAAAATTAGACAAAAAATAGCTTATGTCAGTCAAGATGTAGATTTAGATGAGAAAAAAGTGATGAAAATAATAGCAGAAACTTTTGAATTTTCTGGAAATAAAGATAAAAAATTAAATAAAAAGATGTTAAAAAATTTATTAAAAAAATTTCGTTTAGAAGATATAATATTAGAAAAAAATGTGTCAAAATTATCAGGAGGAGAAAGACAAAGAGTAGGTATAATTTTATCAATATTATTAGATAGAGATATATTTGTTTTAGATGAAGCAACTGCGTCTCTTGATAAAGAGTTAAAAGCTATTGTAGCAAACTATTTTTCAGAGATAAATAAAACAGTAATCTCAATTTCCCATGATAAAGAGTGGGAAGATACAAATAAATATAAAGTCATAAATATAGGAGATGATAAAGATGGCCAATGATATATCAATTCTTTCATTATTTTTAGCTGCGTTAATGTTCCTTATACCTATTGGATTTAGCTTTTATTTTAAGCTATTTATGACAAAAGATATTATTATTTCTGGAATAAGAATGTTTGTTCAACTGTTTTTAGTTGGTGTTTTTTTGAAATATATATTTCAATTAGATAATTTTATGTTAAATATTTTATGGCTATTTTTAATGCTAATAGTGGCTGCATTTTCAATATTAAGTAATATAGAATTTAATAAAAAATTATTTTTACCACCAATTATAGCTTCTCTGTTTTTAGTGGTAGCATTTGTAGGAATATATTTCAATTATTTTATTATAGGATTAAAAGATATTTTTCAAGCAAAGTATTTTATACCAATAGGTGGAATGCTATTAGGAAATTCTTTAAAAGGAAATATAATAGGATTAGATAATTTTTATAAAAATATATCAAAGCAAGAAAAAAAATATTTTTATAAATTATCATTAGGTGCTACAAGATATGAGGCACTTTTACCATTTATTAGAAAAAGTATAAAGATATCATCTAAGCCAACACTTGCAACGATGGCAACTATTGGAATAGTATCTTTGCCAGGTATGATGACTGGTCAAATATTAAGTGGAGAAAGCCCTATGAATGCTATAAAATATCAAATAGCAATAACAATAGCGATATTAGTAACAAGAATGTTAGGAATAGTATTAACTTTATTATTTACAATACCAATAGCTTTTGATGAATATGGTGTATTGAAAAAAGATGTGTTTGGAAATTAATTATTTTTAACAATATGAGTTGATAAAATATTTAAATTTAAGTATAATCATTATACAATAATTATAAAAAATAACTGGAGGAGAAAATGGGATATTTAATAAGAGGAATAACAAAAAATAAAAATGCTAGATTTTTTTGCGTAGATTCAAAAAATATAGTAGAAGAAGCACAAAAAATACATAAATGTAGTGCCACAACAATAGCTGCTTTTGGAAGAGTATTGACAGCAGGAGTAATAATGGGAAGTGACTTAAAAGGAGAAAAAGATTTATTAACAATTAAAATAACTGGAGATGGAGCATTAAAACAAATAATTGTAACAGCAAATAGCAAAGGATATGTAAAAGGATATGTGTCTAATCCATATGCCGATTTACCATTAAATGAAAATGGGAAATTGGATGTTGGTGGGATAATAGGAAGAGGTAATTTACAAATAATAAAGGATATGGGGCTAAAGGAACCATATGTTGGGATTAGTAATCTCGTGAGTGGCGAGATTGGGGAAGATTTAGCAAATTATTTTTTCTATTCTGAGCAAGTTCCGTCAGTAGTTGGAGTAGGAGTTCTTGTAGATAAAGATTTATCAATTAAAAGAGCAGGTGGTTTTATAATTCAGCTTTTACCTGAAGCAGATGAAGAATTTATAAACAGATTAGAAGAAAAAATTAAAACTATAAAATCTGTGACAGAAATGTTAGAATCGAATATGTCTCCAGAAGATATTATAAATTCAATATTTGAAAATGTTGAGGATATAGAAATATTGGATAAAAAAGAGGTGAAATATAATTGTGACTGTGATAAAGATAGATTTTATAGAGGGCTTATAACTTTAGATAAAAACGAAATAAAAGAGATGTTAGAAACAGATAAAGAGATAAAAGCTAAATGCCATTTTTGTCACAAAGAGTATATTTTTACAGAAGAAGATTTTAAGGAGTTTTTAGAAAATTAGAAAAAGGAGACTAAGAAATGGAAGAAAAAAGTATTGTATTGATAGAATGTACCGATAAAAAAGGTCTAGTAAATAAAGTAACATCTGTAATATTTGGGCTTGGATTAAATATTGTTAGTAATAATCAATTTGTAGATGAAGAATCAAATCATTTTTTTATGAGAACTGAAATTGTAGGAAAAGTCTCAAAAGATATATTAGTTGATAAAATAAAAGAAAATTTACCAGATGATGCTATGATAAAAGTAATAGAATCAAAACCTAAAAGAATAGTTATAATGGGAACAAAAGAGCATCACTGTTTTTCTGATATAATAATTAGAAGTGAATACAAAGAGATAAATGCAGATATAGTAGGGGCGATAGGGAATTATGATGAATTAAGAGGATTGGCAGAAAAATTTGATATACCATATAGCTTTATTACTCATAATGAAAAAACAAAAGAGGAACACGAAGATGAAATAATAAAAAAAATTGAAGAATATAATCCTGATTATATAGTTTTGGCAAAGTATATGAGGATATTAACGCCTAAATTTGTAGAAAAATATGAACATAAAATAATAAATATACATCATTCATTCTTACCAGCATTTATTGGAGCGAATCCATATAGACAGGCATATAATAGAGGGGTAAAAATAATAGGAGCTACAGCACATTTTGTAACAAACGATCTTGATGACGGGCCTATTATAGCTCAAGAAGTTTTAAAGATAGATCATACTTATAGTGCAAAAGAGATGAGAAATGCAGGAAGAGATGCAGAAAGAGCAGCTTTTTCAAAAGCATTAAAATTAGTTTTTGAAGATAGAGTGTTTATAAATAAAAATAGAACCGTTATATTTGAATAGGTTGAGATAAATTTATGCTTTACTTTAAGTAGGTATTGTGATAAAATATGTATACAATTTAATAAAAAAATAAGTGAGATAGAGGTTGCAAAGCTCAATAGTAATAATATGGAGAAATGGGTATTTCTGCGAAGTATTATAAAAGGGAGAGTTGCCGAAATATAAAATCCATCCAAATTTTATATTGGGAGTATAGAAAATATCTATGCTACTGTCATCATAATGATGGAGGGCTATCTACGGACTTTAATAGTAAAAATAGAGTTGGTGGATATCATCAACTTTTTTTGTTTACTAGGAAAGTATAAATTTATTCAGAAAATAAACTACGCTGTTTTTTTGAAATATGCGATTTTTCAAAGCAAAATTTTTCAGAAACCAAAAATTTAGAAAAACATTTATATTTTACCAGATGAAGCGTAGCTTATTTTTTTGTTTAATAGAAAATTATATTTATAAAAGATAAATTAAAAAATAGGAGATGAAAGATATGGCAGTTTTACACGGGACTATGAAAGTAAAGGATAATGGGCACCTATTAATTGGAGGAGTAGATGTAGTTGAAGTAGCTAGAGAAAGCGAATTTCCAGTTTATGTTTTAGATGAAGAATTATTAAGAAAAAATATGAGAGAATATAGAAAAACATTTGAAAAATATTATCCAAATAGTATGGTGCATTATGCTTCAAAAGCGTTAATGACATTAGCTATGTGCAAAATAGTAGAAAGTGAAGGACTTGGAATTGATGTAGTGTCTGGTGGAGAGCTTTATACAGCAATAAAAGCAGGGTTTCCAATGGATAAAGTAGTAATGCATGGGAATAATAAATCAGTTAATGAGATAAAAATGGGAATTGAAAATGGAGTAAAAATAGTAATAGATAATTTTTATGAAATAGAATTAGTAGATAAAATTACAAAAGAATTAAATAAATCAGTAGATGTATTACTTAGAATAAAACCTGGAATTCATGCGGATACTCACCATTATGTGAGTACTGGTCATGAAGATTCAAAATTTGGATTTATAATAAAAGAAGATACAGCTAAAAAAGCTATAAAACAAGTTGTTGAAAAAGAATTGATAAATTTTAAAGGTATTCATATGCATATTGGATCTCAAATATTTAACGTTACAGGTTATGAAAAATCAATAGAAATAATGGCTGATTTTATAAAAGAGTTAAAAGAGGAAAATATAATAGTAAAAGAATTTGACTTAGGAGGAGGTCTTGGTGTAATATATACACAAGAAGATGATCCTATGTCAATAACTGATTTTGTAAAATTATTAATAGAATATGTAAAAAGAGAGTTTGAAAAAAGAGAATTGGAATTACCCAAATTAATGGTTGAACCAGGAAGATCAATAGTTGGAGAAGCAGGGACTACAGTTTATCAAGTAGGTTCTATTACAGAAGTTCCTGGGATTAGAAAATATATAGCTATAAATGGTGGAATGGGAGATAATATAAGACCTGCACTTTATGGATCAAAATATGATGCAGTTATTGCAAATAGAATGAATGGAAAAGAAGAGGAATTAGTAACTGTAGCTGGGAAATGTTGTGAAACAGGAGATATAATTTTAAAAGATATAAAATTAAATGAACCAAAATCTGGAGATGTATTAGCAGTGTTTACAACTGGAGCATATAATTATACAATGGCTAGTAATTATAATAGATTGCCAATACCAGGAGTAATGTTAGTAAATAATGGGCAAAAAGAATGGATAGTTAAGCCACAATCATATGAAGATATTTTGAGAAATGATATTATTCCTGAAAGACTAAAATGAACTAAAAATTAAAAGAATTATATAAATTTGAAAGAGATAAAATAAGAATAGGGAGCGTGTAAAAATGTTTAAAGGATCATATGTAGCATTAGTAACACCATTTAAAAAAGATGGTACGATTGATGAAAATAAGGTAAGAGAATTAGTTAATTATCATATAGAGAATGGAACTTCTGGAATTTCACCTTGTGGGACAACAGGAGAATCTCCAACTTTAACTTATGAAGAACATAAGAAAATGATAAAAATTGTAGTAGAAGAAGCAAAAGGAAGAATACATATATTAGCTGGAGCAGGGTCTAATTCTACAAGAGAGGCAATAGAATTTACAAAGTTTGCAAAAGAAGTTGGAGCTGATTCTGTTTTGAGTGTTTGTCCATATTATAATAAACCAACTCAAGAAGGAATTTATGCACATTATGAAGCTATTTCAAAAGAGGTAGACATTCCAATAGTTGTTTATAATGTACCAGGAAGAAGTGGAGTTAATATTTTACCTGAAACAATTGCGAAATTAGCAGAATTAAAAAATATAAAAGGTGTAAAAGAAGCTGGTGGAAGTGTAGATCAAGTATGTGAGATAATTGATTTATGTGGAGATAAAATAGATGTATTATCAGGCGATGATGCTTTAACTTTACCAATGTTAAGTGTAGGAGCAAAAGGTGTAGTATCAGTAACAGCAAATTTTATGGCAAAAGAAGTTAGTGATATGATAAAATATTTTGAAAATGGAGAGATAAAAAAAGCACAAGAATTGCATAAAAAATTATTTAGAGTACATAAGACTATGTTTATAGAGACAAATCCTGTGCCTGTAAAGGCTACAATGGAAATGTTAGGAAAAATATCAGGAGACGTAAGATTGCCACTTGTTAGATTAAAAGACAAAAACAAAGAAATTCTAACAAAAGTATTAAAAAATGTTGAAATAATATAACTGTCGTGATATAATATTGTTGAAAAAGCAATATTATAAGGAGGTAATAAAAATGACAGAAAGAAAAGAAGATCAATACTTATATGGTGAAATAGATGGAAAAGGATTTATAAAATTTGTAGGGAATGCTACTATGAAAAATAGTAAGACATTAGAAGATTTATTTGAAAAATTATTTAAATCAGATAAAAAAGAAATTGTACTAGATTTTGAAGAATGCAATTATATGGATAGCACAATGTTAGGGTTAATTGCTAAAACTGCTATTAAATTTAAAAAAAGTTGGGGATTAGCGATTTATGCTTTGAATACTCCAAATATAATATTAACAAGTTTAAAATCTACAGGTGTAAATAAACTTATGGAATTTATAGAGGATGAAAATTTAAAAGTTGTAGAAGTAAAAAAATTGGAAACAAAAGATTATGATAATAAAGAAGAAAAAACAAAACATATTTTAGAAGCGCATAAAACATTAATGGGATTAAGTGATGAAAATAAAGAAGTATTTAAAAATGTAGTCAATCTGTTAGAAGGAGAATTAAATAAATAAATAGAGGTGAAATAATGGATAATTATATACAAAATCTATTTGCAGAGAGAATAGGTGGCAAAAATTTTGGAAAAGATACTGTAATTTATAAATTTGAAAAAATAAAAAGAGCTAAAAGAGAAGCAATAAAAAAATATCCTAATATGGAATTAATAGATATGGGTGTTGGTGAACCAGATTGGATGGCAGAGCCAGAAGTAATTGAAACTTTATATAGTGAAGCCAAGAAGTGGGAGAATAGAGGATATACAGATAATGGAGTTGAAGAATTTAAAATAGCTGCATCTAATTATATGAAAAAAATATTTAGAGTAAAAGAATTAGATCCTGAAAAAGAAGTAAATCATGGTATTGGGAGTAAACCTATATTAGCATTGTTGCCATTAGCATTTATTAATCCTGGTGATATAACAATAATGACTGTTCCAGGTTATCCAGTATTAGGAACAACTACAAAATCAGTTGGTGGAGAAGTTGTAAATCTTCCTTTATTAGAAGAAAATAATTTTTTACCTGATTTAGATAGTTTAACAGAAGATCAAAAGAAAAGAGCAAAATTATTATATTTGAATTATCCTAATAATCCAACAGGAGCTATAGCAACAGAAGAATTTTATAAAAAAGTTATAAAATTTGCAAAAGAAAATGATATTATAGTTATATCGGATGAAGCATATGCAGCACTTGTTTTTGATGGTGAAAAACCATTATCATTTTTAAGTGTAGATGGTGCAAAAGAGGTTGGAGTAGCTATACAATCATTGTCGAAAGCTTATAATATGACTGGATGGAGAATGGCTTTTATTGCTGGGAATGAACTTGCAGTAAAGGGGTTTGCAACAGTTAAAGATAATAATGATTCTGGGCAATTTGCAGCAATTCAAAAAGCTGGAATATATTGCTTAAATCATCCTGAAATTACAGAAAAAACTGTTGAAAAATATTCAAGAAGACATGGCTTATTAGCTAAAGCGTTACAAGAAGTTGGATTTAAAACAAAGAAACCAAAAGGAACATTTTATTTATATTTAAAGTCTCCAAAGGGAACAAAAGCAGGGGTAAAATTTAATAATGCAGAAGAATTTTCGCAATATTTAATAAAAGAAAAGTTAATTTCTACTGTACCTTGGGATGATGCAGGAAACTATGTAAGATTTTCAGTTACTTTTGTAGCAAAAGATGAAAAAGATGAAGAAAGAGTAATAGAAGAGATTAAAAAAAGATTATCAACAGATGAATATATATTTTAAGAGAAGCACTCATTTTGAGTGCTTTTTTCTTTTTATTTATTGGGGAAGTATAAATTTATTCAGGAAATATTTAGAAGTATTATCTTTATCAAAATTAATTTTTTAATGGTATCATATATTTTTTTAGATTTAAAGTAAAATAAAACTAGTTTTTACCGATAATAAAGTAGCCCATAAAAATTCAAAAAGAGAGGAGAGATGATATTGAAGAAAATAATAATTCTATTATTATTTATTGTTATTCTTGTGAGTGGATGTATGAAAGAGAATTTTGTACAAGAACAAGCTCAAAAAAGTAAATTTAACATTGTGAAAAATGAAAATAATTATGTAGAATTTCATTTTGAGAATAGCGATAAAGTAATAAAAGAAAAGTATATTTTACTAAAAGATGATAAAATAATAAGAGAGGGGGAAAGTTGTAATAGTACATTGGTTTTAAATGATTTGGTGTCAGGAGAATATACTATAATTTTTGAAGAAGTTCAATCAAATGGAGAAATTTATAGAAAATCGCCGTACAAATTTAATGTTTCTGGAAATACAGAAGAGTTATTAGTAAATGACATTAGAGCAATAAAAAATAATAATAACATAGATTTATCTTTGAATTTAAAAAATGAGAATAATATGGAAGTTTATCTAAAAAATGCTAATTTCAAATTTTTTGATGTGAATGGAAATGAAATTACAAATAAATTTGAAGATAATACTATATTTTTTCCTGAATTAATAGAAAAAAACAGTGAAAAACAAGTTGATTTTAAATATTTAACAAATACAAATTTGAATGAAATATATGTAGAAGTAACTGTAAATGGATATACAGAAAATGAAAGAAAGCTAATATGTCTTGCAAATGAGAAAAGATTGACAAGGGTAATTACTAAAAATTCTATTAAAATTAATACAAATTTTAATAAATCAAAATATATATTAGGTGAAAATGGTATATTAAATTATAGTATAGATGGTTTGGAAAGTGGAGAATTAATAATAACTTATGGAGATAAAAAGGAGAAAATAGAATTTAATAAAGGTGTAGAATATGTATATAATTTTTTAGCATCTGAAGATATAAGTAATATAAAAATTGAAATTGAGGGATTAAATTTAGAAAAAACAGCTGAATTGTCAGTAATAAATCCAGAAGAGATAAGTTTAAGTTATAATTTGGATAAAGAAAAAATTTATGAATATGAAAATTTTAATTTTAAATTAAATATTCCTGATTATCTTTCAGAAGATGACATTAATATAAAATTTGACAATAGTATAGAAATAATATCTCAAAATAAGTTTTCATATGAGATAAGGTTAAATAAAATTGGAGAAAATAATATTAATATTTATTATAAAGATATATTAATAAAAAATATAAAATTAAATGCAGAAAAAAATCAAAAGATATATTTAGAGAATTTAGCTATAGAAAATGGAAATTTTGATTTTACAATATACACGAATGAAAGTTATCTTTATAGATTGAAATATTTAGAAATTAATGGAAAAGAATATAGTTGTGAAAAAATTGAATTGTTATCTAACAATATGGGAAAAATAGATGTAAAAATACCATTTGATATAGAGATTAAAAATAAAGAAATAAAAATAATAATGTTATATGAAGAGATAGAGACAAAATCAGATATAAAAATTACTAAAACAATTTCATAAAAAATAAGAAGAGTGGAACCTTTTCTAAGAAATTTAATATATTATGATTAGACCAAAAAAGGTGTTATTTATAGTATTTGTTCTTCAGTAACACAATTCTAAATTATTGAATAATTTTTTTATGTAGGGGCGAACCTGTGTGTTCGTCCTTTTGTTGCATATTTAAATATTTGGGTAGACACATAGGTCGCCCCTACATTATTATATATTCTAAAATACAGTTTTGTGGTCAATTCATATTATTAGTTGTTGAAAATATGTATGTTTTATGATAAAATAAAAAACATTAAATGAATTATTTGAAGGAGGTTAGATTAATGATATCAAAAGGAAGAGTATTATTTACATCAGAATCAGTAACAGAAGGACATCCAGATAAAATGGCAGATCAAATATCTGATGCTGTATTAGATGCAATATTAGAAAAAGATCCAAATGGAAGAGTAGCATGTGAGACTATACTTACCACAGGATTAGTAATGTTAGCAGGAGAGATAACAACAAATTGTTATGTAGATATACAAAAGATAGCAAGAGATGTAATAAAAGATATAGGATATACAAGAGCGAAATATGGATTTGATTATGAAACTTGTGCAGTATTAACAAGTCTGCATGAGCAATCATTAGATATAGCAATGGGAGTAGATGAAGCATTAGAATCAAAAGAAGGAAAAATGACAGAAGAAGATATAGAAGCATTGGGAGCAGGAGACCAAGGAATAATGTTTGGATATGCTGTAAACGAAACAGAAGAGTATATGCCATTGCCAATAGTTTTAGCACATAAGTTAGCAAAAAGACTTGCATTTGTAAGGAAAAATAAATTGGTTGATTATTTAAGACCAGATGGTAAGACACAAGTTACAGTAGAATATGTAGATGGTAAACCTGTAAAAGTAGATGCAGTAGTTGTATCAACACAACATGAAAAGAATGTATCACAAAAGCAAATAGAAAAAGATATAATAGAAAAAGTAATAAAAGAGATTATTCCTGCAAGTTTATTAGATGACAAAACAAAATATTATGTAAATCCAACAGGAAGATTTGTAATAGGTGGACCGCATGGAGATGCAGGTCTTACAGGAAGAAAAATAATAGTAGATACATATGGTGGAATAGGAAGACATGGTGGAGGAGCTTTTTCAGGAAAAGACCCTACAAAAGTAGATAGATCAGCTTCATATGCAGCGAGATGGGTTGCTAAAAATATGGTAGCAGCAGGTGTTGCAGATAGATGCGAAGTTCAACTTGCATATGCAATTGGAGTAGCAAAACCAGTATCAATTGCTGTAAATAGTCATGGAACAGGAAAAATAGATGATTCTAAAATGGCAGAAATTGTGGAAAAAGTATTTGATTTAAGACCAGGAGCAATAATAAGAGATTTAGAATTAAGAAAACCAATTTATAGACAAGTAGCATCTTATGGTCATTTTGGAAGAACTGATATAGATTTACCTTGGGAAAGGCTTGATAAAGTAGAAGAGATAAAAAAATTAGTTGATTAAAAATTTAGCACGTTGCTATAGTAATAGTAGCGTGCTTTTGGTTTTTAAATTAGAAGTTCAAAATTTAAGTTGTTTTTCATTATAAATTAAAGTATAATTTATAATAGAGGAATGGCTTAAAATATAAAAATATTATTTTTTAAATATTCAGAGAAGTAAAGAAACAATTTCCAAATCACAGGGAGGTGTGAACAATGGAAATAAAAGGAAGTGGTAAGCAGTATCTTAATTCTATAAGAAAAACAGCATTTCTTATGGGGAATAGTAAAGCGAGAGAATCGCAAAAAAAAGTTGTAATAAATAAATCAAAGCAAGATTTACTAACTATTGGTTCTGACTTGAAAGGTGAAATAAATTCTGTAGATAATTTAAAGAGTATGCTAGAGGATTTGAAAAACACAAATATTATAAAAGATAAAAATAGTTTAAGTTTATATACAATAGATAATAAAAATAATGATGCTAATGTAAATGTAGAAATATTAGATTATAAAAAACTTTCTAAAAATAGTTTTACACTTTCAATAAAAAAGTTACCTCAAAGTGGTATTATATCATCAGATAATATTAATAGTGATAGAGCATTAAATTTAAGAGGACATATAGAGGTTAATGGAGCAAACATTGTAGTGAAAGAAACAGATACTCTTTCTACAATAAAAAATAAATTAAATTATGGTGAAGATATTAATCAAAACGGAGAGTTGGATAGTGGTGAAGATATTAATTCAGATGATGAATTAATGGGAAAAGATGATATGAGGACAAAAAATTATACTTTTGGTGGTAAATTATATTTAGAAACTAAATCTTCTGGGAATGAAAGTTCAATAGATTTTAATGGAAGTACACAGGATGTAATGTCTGCTTTAGGATTTATATCTGAAAATGGTGATATAAAAAATTTAATACAAAGTGGAGAAAATGGTGAGATTTTAATAAATAATGATTCTTTCGTCTTGAAAGATAGTTCTTTGGAATATAAAGGGCTAAAATTTGATTTTGCAAATAGTATAGAAGGAAAAACTTCTAAAATTGAAGTTAATTATAATAAAGAGAGAGTGTTATCAAATATAGAAGAATTTACAAATAAATATAATAAAATAATTGATTATATTAATAATTATGCTAAAAAATATGATAGTAAAATTCAAGATATTAAATATAAATTAGGAACAATAGAAAATAAAAATATCGGTGTTAATTTAAAAGCAGAGAAGTATTATAAAGAATTATTAAAAGTAAAAAGTGGATTAGGAGAAGTTTTTGGAAATGCTTTAGAAAATAGTGGCTTTGTAAAAGATAAGTCTGGAGAATTGAAAATCGATACAGAAAAACTTAATAATGATTTTAGTGATTTAAGAGAATATTTAATTAACACAGGGACAAAAGTAGTGAATAAAAAACTTAATGAATATCTGAATGATGTTAATATATTAGATATTAAAAAAGAAGCTTCTATTAAAAATTTATTAAATTCGAATAAAAAAAGTAAAAAAATGTCAATTTTGAAAGATTTTATACTTGAAAATCAAAAAAATTTAAAATTTTTAAAAAATAATTTAAAGGATATAAAAAATGCAATGAAAAGTTTAAGAAATAATTTTAAGGGGTTATGGGACAGAGAATAGCAATTTATTATTGCTATTCTCTATTTTATGTTGGGTAATCACAAAATTAAAAAAATTATAAAGAATAGTTACAATTTGGATATTGTAATAAATAATAAGTAAATTAAGGAAAATAACATTGTGTTTTTAGAATATTTATGATAAAATTAAAGTAAATAATATTATTAAAATGTGTTTGAAAAGCAATATTCCTATATTAAAAAAAAATAGAAATATTCAAAAATAGATTTTTTATTTTGAATGGCTTTGATGCATTTATAATTATAAAATTGGAGGTTAATATGAAAAAAATAAAAGACATAGTAAATAGAGATATTATTACTGTGAAAAAAGATAGTTCTTTAGAAAATATTATAAAAATTATGAAAGAAAATAAAATTGGAAAAATACCAGTTTTAGAAAATGAAGAAGTAATAGGAATTGTTACAAGAGATGATATATTGGTAAAAGAGGAAAAAGCTCCACTTCCACCAGTATTAGCTTTTTGGGATGTGTTAATTGCTTTACCAAGAACAAAAGAATTTGAAGAAAAATTGAAAAAGTTGGCAGGATATACTGCTGAAGAGATAATGAGTGTAGATTTTATGAAAATTGATATTTCAGAAAAAATAGAAGATGTTTTGACAAAAATAATTGAAGAAAAATATGGATATGCTGTTGTATATGAAAAAGGGAAATTTTGTGGAATTATTACAAAATCAGATTTTATAGAAAAAAGTTATTAAAAAATTAAAATTCAAATATTTGTATTTTATTTGCTAAGATTTAGTTTTAGGAATGTTTAATAAATAACGTTCTTATATTTAATAAATAAATTTCTAATATGTTAATAATAAAATTCTTAGCAAAAAATATAAATTATTTTAAAATTATAAGGAAGGTGTATTCTTGGAAGAGTATAGGGAATTCGCTGTTTTAGCAGTTTTAATAATTTTGTCGGGCTTTTTTTCGGCCTCAGAAACTGCATTAACAGCATTTAAAAGAATTAATTTAAAAGATGTAGGGAAAAAGAATGCTAAAGTTGCTAAATTATTAAAAAATTGGTTGAGAAAACCAAATGAAATGTTAACTACTATCCTTTTAGGGAATAATATAGTTAATATTTTGGCTTCTTCAATAGCAACAGTATTTGCATTAAAAGTTATAGGAGATAAAGTTAATGAAACAGATGCAATTTTTATAGTTACATCAGTTTTAACAATTGTAATTTTGATTTTTGGAGAAATAACGCCTAAAATCATTGCTAAAAATTATTCTGAAAAGGTATCTAAAGTTGTAATTAGTCCAATATATTATTTAAGTATTCTATTTTATCCTCTAGTATTGGTGTTGACTTTTATTTCTAAAATTATAAGTAAAATTTTTGGGATAAATCTATCTACAAATAATTTACTTATAACAGAAGAGGATATAAAGTCAATGGTAAGCGTAGGAGAAGAAGAAGGAGTAATAGAAGAAGAAGAAAAAGAGATGATACATAGTATTTTTGGGTTTGGAGATAGAACTGCAAGGGAAGTTATGGTACCTAGAGTTTCTGTTTTTGCAATAGAATCCAACAAATTATTAAGTGAAGTATGGGATAAAATTATATCAATGGGTCTTTCTAGGATTCCTGTATATGAGGGAAGAATAGATAATATTATTGGAGTATTATATTTAAAGGATATTTTAAATGTAATAAAATCTAAAAATATAGATTTACCAGTAAAAAATTATATAAGAGAAGCTTATTTTATTCCAGAGAGCAAACAAATAATTGAACTTTTACAAGAATTTAAAAGAAGAAGAATCCATATGTCAATTGTACTTGATGAATATGGAGGAACTCTAGGAATAGTTACAATAGAGGATGTTTTAGAAGAGATTGTTGGCGAAATTAATGATGAATATGATGAAGGAAGTGAACAAATTCAAAAAATTTCAGAAAATGAATTTGAATTGGACGCTGTATTGGACATTGGATTTGTAAATAAAGAGTTAGAGATAGATATACCAGAGCAAGATGACTATGATACTTTAGGTGGATATATATATTATAAATTAGGAGATTTACCTCAAAAAGGTACTGAAATTAAAGGTGAAAAATTTGATATTATTGTAAAAGAGATTGATAATCATAGAATAGAAAAAGTTGTTTTAAAGAAAAAGAATGAGGATGATGGAGATGAAAAAAATTAAAAAATATTTTATAACAGGATTAATTGCGATTCTTCCACTTTTTCTAACAATCTTTATTTTACTTAGAATATTGGAAAATATAGTTTTATCTTTAAATACATTTTTACCAATTCAATTAGTAGTTTCTTTAATAGATAAACTGCCATTGAGCAGTTTATATTTGAAAGAGAGTTTATCATACTTTATAGTATATATTTTCTCTTTTATTTTAATATATGTTTTATTAGTAGTAATAGGAGTAATAGTATCTCATTTTATAGATGAGAAAAAAGTTAAATGGATAGAAAATATTTTTTTAAAAATACCATTGGCAAAGCCTATATATAGTACATTAAAACAGATAAGTGACGTTCTTTTTTCGAAAAATATAAGTTCATATAAAAAAGTTGTAATGTTGGAATATCCAAGGAAAGGGATATATAGTTTGGGGTTTTTGACTAATGATGATAATGAATATTTTAAAAAAATATTAAGTGATGTTGGACAAAAAATAGATGCTAAGGAAAAAATGGTTAATATTTTTATTCCTACTTCTCCAAATCCAACATCAGGAATGTTTGTATCAGTAAAAAAAAGAGAGGTTATAGAATTAAATTTAAAAGTAGAGGATGCAATTAAATTAATAATTTCTGGTGGGGCTATTATGCCAAAATAGAACTAAAAAATATTATTTTTAAGCTGTTTCTAAATATATTTTAGTTTTGGATTATAAATAGGGGGATAAATAAATATGGGTAACAGAAAAAAATGTAAAAAAATATTATTAATATTTATAGTATTACTATTTACTGTAGGATGTAGTAATATAGAGAAAAAGAAAGTGAACAAAGAGGAAACTTACTATATTATAAAAGGATTAAATTTAATGCAGGCATCTAAGTATGCAGAAGCATTACAAAGCTTTTTTGCAGCATATAAATATGAAAAAGAGAATGAAACTATTTTGAAAAACATTGGAATAGCTTATAGTGAATTAGGGAGTTATGATAACGGAGAACAATATTTAAAAAGAGCGTTAGAGATAAACGCAGAAGATGCAGAAGCATTATATAATTTAGCGGTAATATATTATAACCGAAAAGAGTATAAAAGTTCATTGGAAATTTTAAATAAAATTTCTCCAGAATATATAAATCAAAAAGTTATTGTTGCAAAAGTATATACTTATTATAGATTAGGAGATTATAATAAGTCGTATAATGAGCTAACTGAAATTTTTAAAACTAATAGATATAATTATAATTTAGAATTGGTAAATTTGAATATAAAATTAATGGAAAAATTAAAAAATACAAAACAAATATATAGTTTTGTATATAATATTTATTCAAAGCATAGAGAAAATGAAAATTATGTTGTGTTTTTTGTAAATTATTTATTGAAAATAAAAGCCTATGATGAGGCATTCAAAACATTAAAAGAATATGGGATAAAAAATGAATTTAGTTCTAATATTTCATATGAATTAGCAAAGTTGGAATATAAACGTAAAAATTATAATCAAGCTTTGAAATATATGAACTTGGTTAAGAGTGAAGATGCTCTTAATCACAATATTCTAAAATTAAAAGCAGATATTTATAAAGAAATTGGAGAAATAGAAAAATCTAAAAAAATATATAATATTTTAGAAAATATAAAAGGGAATGATTAATATGACTATATTGAAAAAAAAGCTATTGAATTTTAGTGGGTTAGTAGTTTTGTTTTTGTTGTTTCCAATACTTTTTATTAAATTGGCTAATTTGCAAAATAAATTTATAACTTTTTATCTGTTTTTTTTGATATTTGAAACAATAACTTATGGGTTTATATATATTTTATTCGAAGTTAGAATAAGAGGAAGTTATTATGGAATATTAAAATATTTTAAAAAAATAAATAAAAAATTTGATAAAAAAATTGAAATGAATTCTCTTTATATGATGGCACCATTAAAAAATATAGAATATATTATAAATATAGAAATTGAAAATTTAAATGAAAAAATAGATGATTTACAAAAAAAGTTAGAAGATATAAAAGTTGGAGGAGAAACAAAATTTAGATTGAAAGAATATCAACTAAAAGGAGTTGTTTCTGAATTGGAAAATATGAATGATATGTTATTAAAAAAAGAAACGTATTTAGATGATTTTTTAAAAATAATAAAAGAATTAGATAGAAAAGATTTAGATTATGACCTATTTTTTGAAGAGCTATTATTTTATCTAATAAGTTATTTAAAAATAAAAGATATAGCAATTTTACAGAAATTAAAAAAAGGTATTAAAGTTTACAGTAATTTTTATTCTGAAGCAAAATTTGATGATGAAATGATAAAGAGGTTAGACCAAATAGAAGATATAATGATAATGGATAAAAATGTAAATAAGAGTTTGGGGTATAATCTTATTATTAGATTAAAAAAACATGGATATATATTTATTAATAATTTTCCAATAAAAGATTTTAAACATAGTTTATTACATACTATTTTTATAACAATAATTTATGAAATAACTAATATAGCGGATAATTTACAACATATAAAAAAATTATCAGGAGATAATTTAAATCAAAAAAAAGAAATTTCTAAATTAAAAAATGAATTACAAGAAGTAGAAAATAGTTTGGAAGTACAATTAGAACAAATAACAGATATGTATGAAGAAATTGTTACATTATATGAAGCTGGTAAAAGTTTTGGAAAATTATTAAACAAAGAGAGTGCAGAAAAAATAACTTTAGAGATGTTATTAGAAATATTAGAATGTGAATATGGAGCGGTATTTTGGTATAATAAAAATTCTCTTTCAGTTTCTAATATTTTGGTGAATAGTGAATATGATGAAGATAACAGGGAAATGGAAAAAGAGATTAAAAAATTTAGTAAATTATTTAGAGGGTTTGTTGAATTAAAAAGAAAAGGAAGCGAAATAGTTGTAGATGATGTGAAAAATTCTATTTATAAAGACGATATAAAAGATTTGGAATTTAGAGTTAAAAATTTTATAATAACTCCATTGTATCATGGTAAAGATATAATTGGCGGGGTGGCAATTTTTAATAAAAAAGATAGTTATACAGCTGGAAATATTAATTTGACAATATCCATAACTAATCAACTTGGGATGTCAGTGCAAAATATAGCTTTTTTAGAAAATGAAATTGATAGAAAAAAAGAAGAAGAGCAACTTGTAATTGCAAGTAGAATTCAAGCAGGTTTATTTCCAACAGAAATGCCAAAAATACCATATTTTGAAGTGTATGGGGAAAATCATCCTGCAAAAGCAGTTGGTGGAGATTATTTTGATTTTGTTAAAGTGTCTGATGATTTGATGGTTGGAATAATAGCAGATGTGTCAGGGAAGGGAATTCCAGCAGCATTATTAGTTAGTATGATAAGAACGATATTTAGAATGGTTGTAGAAAATATAAAAATATATGATCCATCAAAAATTTTGGAATATATTAATGATACAATTTCGAAAGAGGAATTAGATGGAAGATTTGTAACAGCAATTGGATTTTCTATAAATAGTAAAACTAAAAAAATAAAATTTGCTAATGCAGGACATGATCCTATTTTATATTATGATTCTAAAGAAAAAGAGATAATGGAATATGATCTAGATGGGCCAGTATTAGGATTTATGGAAGGAATGGAATTTGAAGAATTAGAAAGAGACTTAAGAAAAGGGGATGTAGCTTTATTGTATACAGATGGAGTTTTAGAAGCAAGAAATGATAAAAAGGAATTTTTTGAAGATAAAAGGTTGAAAGACACATTAGATGCAGTAAAAAAATATCCAGTAAGTTATATAGTTAGGACAATACATAAAAATGTAGTTAAATTTTTAAATGGAAGTTTTCAGAATGATGATATTACTATATTGACAATAAAAGGGGTGGACAAAAATTGAAAAAAATACTTATTATTGATGATGATGACAATATTAGACGATTATTAAAAAGTACTCTTGCTGGAATCGCAGAAGTTTATGAAGCTGATTTTGGTAAATTAGGATTTAATATATTTAGAGAAGAATCGCCAGATATGATTTTGTTAGATATAATGTTACCAGATACAAGTGGTGTTGAACTTTTACAAAAGATTAGAGATGAAGATATGGATGTAAAAGTAGTTATGATTACTGCATATGAAACTATAAAATCGGTTATTGAAATTATGAATTTGAAAATATCAGGATATATAACAAAACCGTTTATAGTAAGAGATGTAAGACAAAAAATTTCTAAATTATTGGAGAGTTAATATGTATTTTATGAGAGAAAAGATTATAAAAGTAGAAAAAACTAATAATAATTATATAGCCACATTAGAATTTAAAGATGATTCACACCATTTTTTATTAATGGTAAAATCTGACTTAAATTTAAAAATAGAAGAATCAGAAATAGATATAATAAAAAGTCCATATACTATTTGTAATAATATAAAAGATTTAGTTAAAAAAGTAAAAAATATAAAAGTAGAAAAAGGATTTACAAAAGCAGTTATAAAATTAGTTGGCGGACGAGAAGGATGTACACATTTAATAGATATGTTTACAGAAATAGGACGTGGATTGGTACAAGCAGATTTAAAAAGAACTTATGAGATAAAGGGAAAAGAAGGGCTTAATAAAGAATTGGAAAAAAGTTGTTTAGCTTATTGATGAACGTTTCAAGCATTTTTATTTCAAAATAAGAAGAAACTAATTTTTAAACGTTATTGATTAACGGCTTAAAAACTACCTATATATTTTTAAATAAAACATGCAATGCTTCAAGGATTTTTATTTAAAAATAAGAAGAAATTATTTTTTAAACGTTATTGATTAACGGCTTAAAAATTACCGATACATTTAGAAATTATTTTTTAAACGTTATTTATATAAAGGGGAAATGTTATTATGAAAGAGCCAAGAGTTAGAGTTGCGGGGATTTTAACAGATGAAAATGGAGCGATATTATTCGTAAAGCATAAAAAAAAGGTTAAAGAATATTGGCTTTTACCTGGTGGTGGAGTAGATTATGGAGAAACATTTCAAGAATCTTTAAAAAGAGAGTTTATAGAGGAAACGAACCTTGAAATAGAAGTAGAAAATATGGTTATGATATTTGAGTCAATAGATCCTAAATTATCCAGACATATTATAAATATAATTTTTGTGGTAAAAAGAGTAGGTGGGAAATTAAAAGTAGGAGATGAAGAGATATTAAAAGAGGTTAAATTTATAAAAAGGGAAGATATAAATGATATATTATTATATCCAAATATAAAAGAAGAGCTTATAAAAAATAGTTATAATAAAGAAACGGAAATTAAATATTTAAAAAATAGGTGGGAATAATGAAGAAGAAAAAAAGATTAGGTGATGCTCTTGTAGAGACAGGTGTAATAAGTGGAGAGCAATTACAAATTGCTTTAGAAGAGCATAAAAAATCAGGGGAAAAATTAGGAGAAGCAATAGTAAGACTTGGATTTTGTACAAAAGATCAGATGATAGAGACTCTTAGTACTCAAATGGGATTTCCATTTATTAGATTAGAAAGACAAGTTATAGACCCTAAAGTTATTCAGCTTATTAGTGAAGATATGGCAAGACGATATAAATTAATCCCTATATTTAAAACAAATAATAGATTAAATTTAGCAATGGCAGATCCATTAGATTATTTTGCAATAGATGAGATAGAATTTCAAACTGGGTTTGAAGTAGTACCTTCTATTGCAGTAGAAGATGATGTTTTAGAAGCTATTGATAAATATTATAGTAGTGGAAGAGAAAAAACTAAATTATCAGAATTTAAATATGATAAAAATTCTACTAATAAAAAGGTAGAAAGTGGGAAAATAGATATAACTGAAGAAGGAGATGATTCTCCTGCTGTTGAATTAGTAAATGTAGTGTTAAAACAAGCTATAGAAGATAAAGCAAGTGATATACATATTGAGCCAGAAGAGGATGAACTTAGGATAAGATTTCGTATTGATGGAATTTTGCATGAAGTAATGAAAACACCTAAAAATTTAGAATCTTCTGTAATGACAAGATTAAAAATAATGTCTAAATTAGATATTGCAGAAAAAAGGATTCCACAAGATGGAAGAATTGAATTAAAATATAAAGAAAAAGATATTGACGTAAGAATATCAACTTTGCCTACAGTAAATGGTGAAAAAATAGTTATGAGAATTTTGGATAAAAGTAATGTAATGATAAATTTAGAAAATTTAGGATTTGAAAAAGAGAATTTGGAAAAATTTAGAAAATTAATAAGAAAACCACATGGAATAATACTTGTAACAGGTCCTACTGGGAGTGGAAAAACTTCAACATTATATGGAGCGTTAAATGAAATTAATACTCTTGATAAAAATATAATAACATTAGAAGATCCAGTAGAATATCAACTTAAAATAATAAATCAAGTACAGGTTAAATCAGATGTAGGATTAACATTTGCTTCAGGATTGAGATCTATATTAAGGCAAGATCCAGATGTAATAATGGTAGGAGAAATTAGAGATAAAGAAACTGCAGAAATTGCAATTGAATCTGCAATGACAGGACATCTTGTGTTTAGTACATTACATACAAATAGTGCAGCAGGAACTATAACAAGGCTTATAGATATGGGAGTAGAGCCATTTTTAATCTCTTCATCAATAATAGGAATTGTGGGGCAAAGATTAGTAAGAAAAATATGTAATAGTTGTAAAACAGAGCATACAGCAGAAAAAGAAGAGATGTTAGAATTAAATTTGGATGCTACAAAAGAGTATAAGATATCAAGTGGAGAAGGTTGTAATTCTTGTAAAAAAACAGGATATAAAGGAAGAACTGCAATTCATGAGCTTTTAATACCAAATGAAAAAATTAGAAAATTAATAATAGAAAAAGAGAGTTCAGGAGCTATAAATAAAGAAGCTATAAAAAGTGGAATGAAAACAATGAGAGATGATGGAGTTACAAAAATATTAAAAGGAATAACTACAATAGAAGAGGTAATAAGAGTAACTCAAGAAGAGTTATAATAAGGAATGGCTTAAAAATAACATTCCTATTTTGTTATAAAATACGCAATGTTTTAAGCGTTTTTATAACAAAATATGAGAACATTATTTTTTAAACGTTCCTAAAAAAATATAAAAAGGAGATAGAGATGGAAAAAATTAAAGATTTAATAAGAAATATACCAGATTTTCCAAAAGAAGGGATATTATTTAGGGATATAACAACTTTATTGAAAGATAGTGATGGATTTAAAAAAGTGATAGATATTTTAGCCGAAAGATACAAAGATAAAAAAATTGATTATATATTAGGAGCAGAGTCTCGTGGATTTATATTTGGTGCACCACTTGCATATGCTATAGGAGCTGGATTTATTCCTGTTAGAAAACCTGGAAAATTACCATATAATATAGTACAAGCTTTTTATGAACTAGAATATGGGACAGATTCATTGGAAATGCATACTGACGCAATTGAAAAAGGAAAAAAAGTTTTAATAATAGATGATCTGTTAGCTACTGGCGGGACAGCAAAAGCTATCATAGAGTTAGTGGAAAAGTTAGAAGGAGATATTGAAGAGATTGCATTTATAATAGAATTAGAAGGATTAAATGGAAGAAAAAAATTAAAAGATTATGATATTTATTCAATGATAAAATATTAGGTGGTAGATAAGCGATGCTTTTATAAGTGTCGCTTATTCATAATAGAGGAATATTTAAAAAAATTATTTTTTGAATATTCCATTAATAGAGCAGTGATGGGAGATGAGAAAAATGGGATATGCTAGCAAACTTTTTTTTAAAATAAAAGAAGAGGATTTACCAGTTGATGTAGATAAAATTAAATTAGCATATGAATTTGCAAAAGAGGCACATACCGATCAATATAGAAAATCAGGGGAAGAATATATTATACATCCAATAGCTGTAGCTATGACGTTAGTTGAAATGAAAATGGACACTGATACGATAGTTGCGGGATTATTGCATGATGTGGTAGAAGATACTTTAATACCATTAGAAGAGATCAAATTAAACTTTGGAGAAACAGTAGCATATCTTGTTGAAGGTGTAACAAAATTAAGAAATTTACCAGCAGGAACTAAAAAACAAACAGAAAATATTAGAAAAATGATTGTAGCAATGGCAAAAGATGTAAGAGTTGTAATAATTAAATTGGCAGATAGGCTTCATAATATGTCAACGTTAAAACATATGACACCAGAAAAGCAACAAAGAATAGCAGATGAAACTTTAAAGATTTATGCACCAATTGCACATAGGCTTGGAATGGCAAAAGTAAAATGGGAATTGGAAGATTTATGTCTTTATTATTTAAAGCCAGAGGAGTATAGAAAAATAATATCTTTAATATCTTCTAAAAGAAAAGAGAGAGAAGAATATACAGAAGAAGTAAAGAAAAAACTGTTGGAAGAGATGAAAAAAAGTAATATAGCAGGAGAAGTAACAGGAAGGCCAAAACATTTTTATAGTATTTATAAAAAAATGACAGAAAAAGGGAAAAGTTTTGCTGATATTTATGATTTGATAGCTATAAGAGTAGTAGTGGATACAGAAGGAGAATGCTATAACGTTTTAGGAATATTGCATAATATATGGAAACCAGTTCCAGGAAGATTTAAAGATTATATAGCTGTTCCAAAGTCTAATGGATATCAGTCAATACACACAACTATAGTAGGTCCAAGTGGTAAATTTGTAGAGATACAAATAAGGACTTTAGAGATGCACAAAATAGCAGAAGATGGAATAGCGGCACATTGGAAATATAAAGAAAAAATAAAAAAAGATAAAAGTGAACATATATATTCGTGGCTTAAAAAAATATTAGAATGGCAAGATGATGCAAGTAGTTCAGAAGAATTTGTACAAACTGTAACAGGAGATATATTAAGTGAAGAGGTTTTTATTTTTAGTCCAAAAGGAGATGTAGTAGAACTTCCAAATGGCTCTACACCTCTTGATTTTGCATTTAGAATACATACTCAAATAGGATATAAATGTATAGGAGCAAAAGTAAATGGATGTATTGTATCGTTGGATTATAAGCTACAAAGTGGAGATAAAGTAGATATAATTACATCAAAAACAGCAAAAGGGCCTGGAAAAGATTGGATGAATTTAGTTGTTACACATGGAGCAAAAGCAAAAATAAAAAAATGGTTTAAAGAAAAAGAGTTTGATGAAAGAGTAAAAGAGGGAAGATTTTTATTAGAAAAAGAGCTTATAAATTTTAATATAAAATCAAAAGATATTGAAGATTTGGAAGAAGTAAAAGAATATATAAAAAAACATAATATTCCAAGTTATAATGAATTTTTATTTAAAATTGGGATTGGGAAAATTGATGTTACTAGAATTAGTGAAAAATTCAAATCTATAAAAGAGATGGAAGAAGAAGAAAAAATATTAACTCAAATAGATGAAAAACCTAAAAGAAGAAGAAAAAATCAAAATCAAGGTATAGTTATAAAAGGAGTAGAAAATACCGTAATAAGATTTGCAAAATGTTGTACACCATTACCAGGTGATGAGATTGGAGGATTTATTACAAAAGGGAATGGAATTGCAATTCATAGGAAAGATTGTAAAAATTTTAAAGAATTAAAAGAAAAAAGTTCAGATAGAGTTATAAAAGTTAGCTGGGAAGAAGATAATACTAAAAGTTATTACAGCGTATCTTTTGTAATTATAGTGGCAGATAGGTCAAATTTATTAAGTGAAATAATTAGAATTATTGGAGAACATAGAATAAATATTACTGGTGTAAACAGTATGAGCTTTAAAGAAAATGGAGAAAAAAGAGCAAATATAAAAATGACTATAGAAATTAGAGAAAAAGAGCAGTTTGAAAGATTAACGCAAGCTTTAAATAGAACAAAAGACGTTATTGAAATAAGAAGAAGTTAAAAATAAAATAAGAATAAAATAAAAATTATTAATGGAGGAATGAAAAAAATGTTACCTGTAAAATATACTTTAAAAAAAACTGATGGAAAAGCTAGACTAGGAGAAATTGAAACACCTCATGGGAAAATACAAACTCCTATATTTATGCCAGTTGGGACACAAGCAACTGTAAAAACAATGACACCAGAAGAGTTAAAAGAGATAAAAGCAGAAATAATTTTAAGTAATACATATCATCTATTTTTGAGACCAGGAGATGAACTAATTGCAAAAGCAGGAGGATTACATAAATTTATGCATTGGGATAGACCAATATTAACAGATAGTGGTGGATTCCAAGTTTTTAGTCTTGGAGCATTAAGAAAAATAACAGAAGAAGGGGTAAAATTTAATTCTCATATAGATGGAAGAAAACTTTTTATCTCACCAGAAAAATCAATTGAAATACAAAACAATCTTGGTTCGGATATAATGATGGCATTTGATGAATGTCCACCATATCCAGCAGAATATGAATATGTAAAGCAATCACTTCACAGGACTACAAGATGGGCAAAAAGGTGTATAGATACAAATAAACATAAAGACAGACAAGGTTTATTTGGAATAGTTCAAGGTGGAGTTCATGAAGATTTGAGAGATATAAGCTTGGAAGAACTTATGCAGTATGAAGATGAATTTAGTGGATTTGCAATTGGTGGGCTTAGTGTAGGAGAGCCAAAAGAGCATATGTATAGAATTTTAGATTATATAACACCTAAATTGCCTGAAAATAAACCTAGATATTTAATGGGAGTGGGAGAACCACTTGATATATTAGAAGCTGTTTCTCAAGGAATAGATATGATGGATTGCGTATTACCTAGTAGAATAGGAAGACACGGTACTGTGTTTACAAGAACTGGAAAATTAGTTGTAAAAAATGCTAAATATAAAGAGGATTTTACGCCTATTGATGAAGAATGTGATTGTTATGTTTGTAAAAATTATACAAGAGGCTATATTAGACATCTTTTTAAAGCAAATGAACTATTGGGAATGAGACTGGCTACTTATCATAATTTACATTTTTTGATAAAAATGATGGATGAAATAAGAGAGGCTATTGCAGAAGATAGATTTTATGAATATAAAGAAAATTTCATAAAAAAATATACAGGAGAAAAATAGATGAATGTAAAAGTAAGGGTAATAGATATATTAAATAGTGTTGATGAAGGTAAATATAGTAATATAGTTTTAAATGCGTATTTTAATTCTAATAGTGTGGAAGAAAAAGAAAAAGGATTTATGACAGAACTATTTTATGGAGTTATAAGAAATAAAATATTTATTGAATACATTATAGGCAAATTTACTAAAAAAGTAAAAAAAAAGTGGATGTATAATTTATTAAAAATATCTATTTATCAAGGGTTTTATATGAATTCAGATATAAAAGGTGTAGTTTGGGAAGCCGCAGAAGTTACTAAAAATAAATATGGAATTGAAATGTCAAAATTTATAAATGCAGTTTTAAGAAATATATTTAGAAATATAGATAATATAAGAGAAGAGCTAGAAAACGAGGAAAGATATGATATTTTATACTCATATCCAGAATGGATCTATAAAAAATTAAAAAAAGAGTATCCAGAAAACTTTTTAGAGGTAATGGAAAGTTATAAAAAAGTAGCAAAAATGAGTTTTAGAGTAAACAGATTAAAATATAGTGAAGTTGAATTTGAAGAATATTTAGAGAAAAATGGAATAAATATTTTAAAAAAAGTAGATTCGGTATATTATGTTGATTCAGGTAAAATTATTAATACAGATATTTTTCGTTCTGGAAAAGTTATAGTTCAAGATGGAAGCTCATATTATGCAGCTAAATTATTAGGAGCTAAACAAGGAGAAAAGATATTGGATTGTTGTAGTGCACCAGGCTCTAAAGCTATGGTTATGGCAGAAAATATGAATAATATTGGTGAAATAACAGCAATAGATATATATAAGCATAAGATAAAGTTAATAAAACAAAACAAAAAGAAATGTGGAGCAGAGATTGTATTGCCAAGATTACATGATGCGACTAAAATAAAAGGAGAATTTGACAAAATTTTAGTGGATGCACCTTGTAGTAGTATTGGGGTTATAAGAAAAAAGCCAGAAACTTTATATAATAAAGAATATAAAAATATAAAAGAATTAGCTAAACTTCAAGAAGAGATATTAGAAAATGTGTCTAAATCACTAAAAGTGGGCGGAGAATTAATTTATAGCACTTGTACTATTTTTAATGAAGAAAATGGAGATAATATAAAAAAATTCTTAGAGAATAATAAAGAATTTAAAGTAGAGAAGATTGAATTAGATGATAATATAAATTATTCATATGATGAAATTGGTGGAATAAAAATAGGTTATAAAGAAGAATTTTTAGATGGATTTTATATTATAAAATTAGTTAGAGGTGAATAAAAATAATGATTGAAGAATTAAATGAATTAAATAGTTATATTATAGATAAAATAGAAGAAAATGATGAGTTACTGTTGGAATTAGAAAAATATGCAGTTGAAAATAGAGTTCCAATAGTAACAAAAGAAGTAGCAAAATATTTGGAATTTATGGCTGAAATTTTAAAAAGTAAAAATATATTGGAAATAGGGAGTGCAATAGGATATTCTGGTATAATTTTAGCAAAAGTGGCAAAAAAATATAATGGGAAATTAACAACAATTGAAATTGACGAAGATAGATATAACATAGCAAAAATAAATTTTGAAAAAGCTAAATTAACCAATGTGAATATAATATTAGGAGATGCGCTAGATGTAATTAGTGGCTTGGATGAAAAATATGATTTTATATTTTTAGATGCAGCAAAAGGAAAATATATGGATTTTTTTAAAAAAAGTTATGAAAAACTAAATGCAGGTGGAGTAGTTTTTATTGATAATATTTTATTTAGAGGTTATGTAAATAAAATAGATTATCCAAAACGATATAAAACAATTGTAAAGAGACTTAATGAATTTATAGATTATTTGTATAAAAATCATGATTTTGTATTGTTGCCATTTGGAGATGGGATAGGGTTGGTAAAAAAATGAGATTAGATAAATTTTTGACAGAATGTGGATTAGGAAGCAGAACTGAAGTTAAAAAGATTATAAAAAAAGGTATTAGAATTAATGGAAAAATTGTAAAAAATGGAAAATTTCAACTAGATGAATTTAATTCAGAAGTGGAAGTAGATAATAAAAGAGTAGAATATAAAAAATATAGATATTATATTCTGAATAAACCGCAGGGAGTAATTACAGCTACAGAAGATGCAAGAGAAAAAACAGTTATGGATATATTACCTACAGATGTTATAAAGAAAAATTTAATACCTGTTGGAAGATTAGATAAAGATACAGAAGGATTATTATTATTAACAAATAATGGAGAATTGGCGCATAATGTGTTATCTCCTAAAAAACATGTTAAAAAGAAATATTTTGTAAAATGTGAAAAAGAGGTTAATTTAGCAGATATTAAATTATTAGAAAACGGTGTAGATATAGGGAATTATATAACAAAGCCAGCAAAAGTAGAACTTTTAAATGAAAAAGAGATTAATTTAGAGATTTCAGAAGGTAAATTTCATCAAATAAAAAGAATGTTAAAAGCAGTGGATAATGAAGTTATATATTTAAAAAGAGTTGAATTTGGGGAATTAAAATTGAAAGATTTTAATTTAGGATTAGGAGAAGTTGTAGAGGTTAGTGAAAAAGATATAATTGGAAAAGATATAATAGAGAAAGAAGGGGAGTAAATAAATATGGGCGAAATAAAAAGAGAAGGGTTTGCAAATAAAATAGGAGCAATAGCAGCAATAGCAGGTTCAGCAATTGGTCTTGGAAATATATGGAGATTTCCATATATGGCAGGTTCTAATGGCGGTGGAGCATTTTTATTTGTATATTTAATTTGTATAGCAATTTTAGGATTTTCAGTAATGATGGCAGAATTTATATTAGGGCGAGCAGCACAAAGAAATGTAGTGGGAGCTTATGGAAAGTTTGGAAATAAAAACTGGAAAATAGTTGGATATATAGCAAATATTACAGGGTTTGTTTTACTTAGTTTTTATGGAATAATAGGTGGATGGGCATTAAAATATATTTATCTTTCAATTACAAATAGTTTTAGTGGGAAAACATCTACTCAATTAGGAGCGATTTTTAGTTCTTTTATTGGTAAAGGAATGCAGCCACTGTTTTGGTATATATTATTTATGGCATTAACAGCAATAATCATTTTGTCTGGAGTTCAAAAAGGGATAGAGAAAGCTAGTGAAATTATGATGCCTTTACTATTTGGAATAATAATAATATTAGCTGTTCGAGCACTGTTTTTACCAGGAGCAAAAGAGGGATTAAAATTTTTATTTGCAGTTGATTTTTCAAAAATAACAGGAAAAGTTATTTTAAGTGCTTTGGGACATTCATTTTTCACATTAAGTTTGGGAATGGGTACAATGGTAATTTATGGTTCTTATATAAAAGAAAAAACAAAGCTTGAGAATGTGGCATTACAAGTTATAATTGCAGATACATTAGTTGCAATTTTAGCAGGGATAGTTATTTTTCCAGCAATATTTACTTTTGGTATTAATCCTGCAGGTGGACCTGGATTAGCATTTATTACATTACCAAATGTATTTTTAAAAATAACTGGTGGATATTTTATAGCAATATTATTTTTTGCACTGTTATCAATAGCAGCACTTACTTCTTCAATATCTATATTAGAAGTTTTAGTAGCATATTTTGTAGAAGAAAAAAATATAGATAGAAAAAAAGCAACTATAGTTACAACAATTGTTATGATTATGGTAGGTATCCCAGCATCATTGTCATTAAATCCAAGTAGACATCTTATTTTTGGTGGAAAATCAATTTTTGATTGGTTTGATTTTTTTACAGGAACATTAATGTTACCTGTAGGTGGATTATTTGTTTCAATTTTTGTAGGATGGTTTTTAGATAAAAATATTATAAAAAAAGAGTTGAAAGATAACCAATTGCTTATGAAATTTTTAAGTTTTACATTGAAATTTATAGCACCAATAACTGTTTTTATAGTTTTGATTAATGGATTGGGGATAATTAAATAGCATAAGTTTAGAAAAATATTTTTTGGAGATTATAATTATAAATAGATGTAAGAGATATTCTATTGTGATTTGGATTACAGAAATTTTATAAAGAAAATAGTATTATTAATTTATAAAGCAGGAATAGAATTCAAAAATAGTCAAGTTTAGGCTATTTCAAAATCTATCTCTGCTTTTGTTTTTGATAAATTTATTTTTTTAAACTCCCTTATCTTGAAATAAAATTAAAATTAATGTATAATAGATAAAGTTGTACTATTAGGATAATATAAAGGAGTGATAATATGTTGAGATATTTAATGGCTGGAGAATCACATGGAAAAGCACTGACTGCAATTTTAGATGGATTACCAGCAGGATTAGAAATTTTGGAAGAGGATATAAATAAAGATTTAGCTAGGCGACAAAAAGGATATGGTCGTGGAGATAGAATGAAAATAGAAACTGATAAAGTGGAAATATTAAATGGAGTTAGATGGAAAAAAAGTTTAGGCGACCCAATTACACTTATGATAAGAAACAAAGATTGGGAAAATTGGTCAATGAAAATGTCAAGTGGGGAAGATTATTTTGAAAGTATGAAAGATATCATAATAACAAAACCAAGACCAGGACACGCAGATTTAACAGGATATATAAAATATAATCAATATGATGTTAGGAATATATTAGAATTTGCAAGTGCAAGGAATTCTGCAATTAGAGTGGCAATAGGTGCTGTTTGTAAAAAGTTTTTATCAGAATTTGGAGTAGAAATATTTAGTTATGTTACGGAAATAGGAGGAATAGAAGCAGATTACAAAAATATGAGCTATGATGAAATATTAAATAATATTGATGAAGATATGTTAAAGACACCAGATAAAAGTGCAGAAAAGATTATGATAGAAAAAATTAGGAAAGCTAAAAAAGATGGAGATACAGTAGGTGGAGTTTTTGAAGTCGTCGCAAGAAATTTGCCAATAGGATTAGGAACTTATACACAATGGGATAAAAGATTAGATGGTAATTTAGCAGCTTCATTAATGAGTATTCAAGCTATAAAAGGTGTAGAGATAGGAATGGGATTTGAAACAGCTAAAAAACTTGGTTCAGAAGTACATGATGAGATATTTTATAGTGAAGATGAAAAATTTTATAGAAAAACAAATAGAGCAGGTGGTTTAGAGGGTGGAATGAGTAATGGAGAAGATATTGTAGTTCGTGCTGCAATGAAACCAATTCCTACATTATATACTCCATTAAATTCGGTAGATATAGAAACAAAAGAGCCATTTGAAGCTTCTGTAGAAAGATCGGATGCGTCAGCAGTTCCAGCAGCTTCTGTAATAGGAGAAGCGGTAGTTGCTTATGAATTAGCAAAATCTTTTATAGAAAAATTTGGTGGAGATTCTATGGAAGAGATAAAAAGAAATTATGAATCATATAAAAATTATGTAAAAAATATATAGGGGATATAAATGGATATAAGAGAATATTTGAAAGAAAACAGGTATTTAATTACAGATGGAGCAATGGGAACTTACTATTCTCAAATTACAAAAAAATATACAACTTTTTCTGAAGTTGCTAATTTAGATGAGCCTGAAATTATAGAAGAAATTCATAAAGAATATATAAAAGCAGGTGCAAAATTAATAAGAACTAATACTTTTTCAGCTAATTCTTATGTATTAAGATGTGATATGGAAAAAGTAAAAAAAATAATAGAAGCAGCATCTAATATAGCAAAAAAAGCAGTTGGAGAAAAAGAGATATTAATTGCAGCTGATATTGGTCCAATTATTTCAACAAAAGAAGAAGAATCAAATGAAGTTATAAAAGAATATAAAGTTATAATAGATAGTTTTATAGAGCAAAATTTGGATATTTTTATATTTGAAACTTTTAGTAGCTATGAATATTTAGAAGAATTGTCTAAATATATAAAAGAGAAAAAGTCCAACGCATTTATATTAACACAATTTGCTTTAATGCCAAATGGTTATACAAGAAAAGGTATTAGCGGAGATAGATTAATTAAAAATGTAAAAAAGATAAGTACCATAGATGCTTATGGTTTTAATTGTGGGACAGGTCCAATGCACTTATATAATAATTTGAAAAAGCTTAATTTTAATAATGATATAATTTCTGTGTTGCCCAATGCAGGATTTCCAGAAATTGTAAATGAAAGAACAGTATATACTCAAAATCCAGAATATTTTTCTGAATTAATGAAGGATATTGCAGGATTAGGAGCAAAAATTATTGGTGGGTGTTGTGGGACAACACCAGAACATATAAAGGCAATAAGTGAAAAATTAATAGGGACATCAATAGAAATAGAACTAAAAGAAAAAAGATATAAAAAGAAAGAAGTAAAGATTGAAAAAGAGAATAAAAATAATTTTAGAGAAAAATTACAAAAAGGAAAGTTTGTGATTGCAGTAGAATTAGACCCACCTTTTGGAATTGATACTTCTAAAATTATGAATGCTGCAAGAATTTTTTCAGAAAGTGGGAAAATTGATACAATTACAGTGTCTGATTCACCAATTGGAAAAGTAAGAATAAATTCACTAATGATTGCTAATAAAATAAAAAGAGAATTAGGAATGGAAGTTATACCGCATATTTGTTGCAGAGATAGAAATATAATTGCATTAAAGTCTGATTTATTAGGAGCAAATATTGAGAATTTACAAAATATATTAATTGTTACAGGGGACCCAATACCAAGTGAAGATAGAAATGAAATAAAAAGCGTATTTAATCTAAACTCTATGGAATTGATAAAATTAGCGAATGAATTAAACAAAGAAAAATTTTCAGATAATAAATTTTTTATAGGTGGGGCCTTAAATTTAAATGTATTAAATAAAGGCGTAGAGTGGAAAAGGATGAAAAAGAAAAGAAGTTTAGGAGCAGAATTTTTCTTAACTCAACCTATTTACGATGACACTGCAATTGAATATTTAAAGAGTAAAAATCATAAAAGTGATACAAAAATATTAGCAGGAATAATGCCGCTTGTTAGTTATAGAAATGCACAATTTTTAAATAACGAAATACCAGGCATAACAATTCCAGAGTATTACTTGTCGCAATTTAAAAATAACATGACAAGAGAAGAAGCACAAGAAGTAGGGATAAAAATAGCAGTAGAAATTGGTCAAAAGTTGAAAAAATATGTAGATGGATTTTATTTTATAACTCCATTTAATAGAGCAAATATGATATTAGATATTATAAAAAGACTAGAAATATAAAAAAGAAGTACAGGATAAATTTTATCTTGTACTTCTTTTGGTTAGGGGAAGAGTTTATTCTTTATCCGTAAATATCCAGATGCATATTTGCATAAGATTTATTTACTTGATTAACAAGCTTTTGATTAGTTGGAGCTTGTTTAATTTGATTTCCAGCTTGAATCAATTGTTCCATTTCACTTCTTGAAAGATTGTTAGACTGATTAAGACTAAAATAACCAGCTTGAGAACTTACACTACCTATATTCACAAAAAATCACCTCTTTGTAATCTTCCCCTAGTTTCTACTATCGGTATAACTCCTTATATTTATAATAGTTATTTAGAACTTTTTTTACGTAATTTTTAGTTTCTGCAAATGGGATATCATCAATAGTTAATTTTTTATGCTTTTTTATCCACCTATTTACATTTGTTTCGCCAGCGTTATAAGAAGCAATAATTGGAATTAAATTTCCGTTATATTTTTTATATAATAATTTTAAATATTTAGTTCCTATTTTTATATTTAATTCAGGGTCTAATAAATCCTCATATAAAATATTTTTTTGAAATGATTTTGCAGTTGGTAAAATTAGCTGCATTAATCCATATGCACTAGAATTAGATATCTCATCATCTTTAAAATTACTTTCTTGTTTTATTATGCTATAAATAAGTTCTGGCTCTAAATTGGATTTAGAAGCATAATATTCAACAAATTCTTTATAATACTTTGGATAAAGATATTGTGTGAATTCATTATATCTTGAAAAAGAATAATAATATTTATAACTTTGTTTTAAAGCTAAATGATAGAAGTTAGATTTTTCTAAATATTTAACTTTAAGATAATTTTTTAAAACACCTTCATTTTTATTAAATTTAAACTGGTTTATTTCAATTAAACAACCTTCATAAAAATCTAAATCAGCAATTGCGTTAAGCTTTAAGATTAAGTGAGAATATGTTTTTAATTTATCCTCTAAATTATATTTTTTCTTAATATGTTGCTTTTCTAATATATTTTTTGCCAACTCGTAATAATAAGAATTATAATTGTATTTAATTATCTCTTCAATATATTTTTTTTCTTTAGTCTTTAAATATGTTTTATATCTATATTCTGCTGACAAATCAGAATATAAAGATTTTTTTAACATTTCATTTAAAACAATATAATATTCTTTACTGTTTTTTAGTTTAGAATATATTTTTAATTTATATCCATATGCTTCTAAATAATTTGATAAATTTAAATATTTCAAACTTTTATCATATTTATGCTCAAAATAATATAATTTTCCAATAATATAATTTACTTTTGGAAGTAAAGAAGTAATTTTAACCTTTTTTAAATATAAAATTGCTTTGTCTAATTTTCCAACTCTTCTATATGAGCTTCCAATATAATAATATATTTTAGATTTATAGATATTATTTTTCAAAATATTGTTTGCATATAAAATAGTGTTGGGATATTCTTTTTTAGAAAAAAGAGTCTTAATAATTTTTATTTCCAAACTATTAGTTGGTTTTAATTTTTCTGCAAATTTATATAATTTCTTTGAATAATTATATTTTCCAACAGAAAAGAAAAAGTCGGAAATATCAATTAGTTGATTATAACTCAATTTTTTTATATTTTTAAAATTGTGTAGATATTTTATCTGATAAATATTCTTATACTTATTAGAAGATAAGGCTAAATCTTGGAGAGCTAATTTTTCATATTTCACTTTTTTAGAGTTATATTTTTTAGAGAAAAGTTTAGAGTAGTAAGATAAACTTAAATCTTTATTTATATTTGAATAAGATTTCCCAAGTAAAAAATATACCTCATATTTATGGTATGTTGTTTGTTTTAAATATTTAATAGCATTTTTATAATCTTTCTTTTGAAATAAAATTTTTCCTAAAAAATAATGAGGATATGTTGATTTAATTAAGTTGCTATCTGAATAATTTTTAAATAAATTTTCAAGCAATGTTTCGCTCACATCAAACTTATTGCTTTCATATAATTTTTCAGCTTTGGAAAATATAACGTAATCATTAATATTAATTGCATAAATATTAATATTAAATATAATGAAAATAGATATTAATATATATTTCATGTGATTCACCTCCAAAGTTATTATAGTTTATTTTTTTATATAAATCAAATTAAATTTTTTTGAATTTATATTTGATATTTTTTTAATATAAGTTTAATATGACTTTGAAATATGCAAAAATTGTGATATAATTATAAAAATATAAACACTTTATTTGACACTAACCTATTAAATTTAGGAGGTATTTTATGAAAAAGTTAAATATAAAAAAACACTTAAAAAATATTTTATCCGAAAAAAGATATGAACACACTATTGCTGTAGCAGAAACATCAGTAAAACTTGCTAAAATATATGGCGAGGATATAAATAAAATTGAAATTGCAGCATTACTTCATGATTGTGCAAAAAATTTAAAATTATCAGAAATGAAAAGGCTAATAGGAAGGGAAAGTGAATTGACCAAAGTAGAATATAATCTTCCTGAAATATTGCATGGATTCGCAGGTGCTATTTATGCAAGAAATATATTTAAAATAGAGGATAAAGATATATTAAATGCAATAAAATATCATACAATAGGCAGAAAAAATATGACAATGATAGAAAAAATAATTTATATTGCTGATGTAATAGAACCTGGAAGAAAATGCGGGAATGTAGATAAAGTTAGAAAATTAGCATATAAAGATATAGACTGTGCAATATTACAAGAGATGAAAAACAAAATAAATTACTTGTTATCAACTAATAGAGTAATTCATACTAATACAATTGATATGAGAAATAGTATATTATTAAAAAAAAGGAATGGTAAAAAAGATGAGAATATTAGTTGTTGAAGATGAAAAAAATATTGCGGAGTATTTAAAAAAAGGATTACAAGAATCAGGATATGTAGTGGATACTGTTTTTGATGGTGAAGAGGCAGTATATATGGCTTCAATTTATGAATATGACTTAATACTTTTAGATGTTATGATTCCTAAATTGGATGGAGTAGGCGTGATAAAAGAACTTAGAAAAAATAAAAATAGTTCATATGTTATTATGGTAACAGCAAAGGATAAAATAGAAGATAGAGTGAAAGGGCTTGATGCAGGAGCAGATGATTATATTACAAAACCATTTGCATTTGCAGAACTTTTAGCAAGAATAAGGGCTGTCCTGAGAAGAGGAAGCGATGATAAGGAAAATATATTAAAAGTAAAAAATTTAGAGATGGATTTAGTAAAAAGAGAAGTAAAAAGAGAAGGGAAATTAATAGAACTTACTTCTAGAGAATTTTCTTTATTAGAATATTTTTTGCGAAATAAAAATATGGTGCTAACTAGAATAATGATTTCAGAACGAGTTTGGGATATAGATTTTATAACGGAAACGAATGTTGTAGATGTATATATAAATCATTTACGAAAAAAAATAGATAATAATTTTAAAGATAAACTTATACATACTATAAGGGGGGTAGGATACATATTAAAAGATTAAAAATTGGAATAAAAAAGAAAATACTAATTATAAATATAACTATAATATTTTTTATATTAGGGTTATCTAGTTTTCTGTTTTTTATTATGCTGAAAAAATATACTTTTTCAGATGTAGATTCTAATTTAAAAACTACAAGTCAAATTATAAAAAATAGTATTCAGAAAAAATTTACACCTTTTGATTTTTATTTTGGAGATATAAAAGATTTAATTCCGAAAGATATCTCTGTAGCAATTGTAGATGAAAATGGAGCTATTTTATATAAAAATAACAATAAATTAAAAATAAAATTTTCAAAAGAAGATTTATCTAAAATATTTAATTATAAGTTGATTTATAAAGATTTGAATGATTATAGAATAATAATTAATCCATATAAATTTTATGGAAGAATAAATTTTTTGATTTTAGGTAAAAATACAAAGAGATTAACAGAACTTAATAGAAATATAATTTTTTTATTTTTTATAATAATGTTTTTTATAGCAGTTTTGTTAATTATATTAACGACAGATACAATTAATAGGATATTAAAATCAATTCAAAACATAACAAAAGTTGCAGAAAAGGTTGAAAATAATAGCTTACAATATAGAATAGAAAATAGATATAATACAAAAGAAATTGATGAACTTGTAAAGACTTTAAATAATATGTTAGATAGAATAGAAGATGGATTTTTAAAAGTAAAACAATTTACTTCTGATGTTTCTCATGAATTAAAAACTCCGATTTCATCAATAAAAAATATGCTGGAAGTTGAACTTTTAGAAACGAGAACAGCAAAGGAATATAAAGAGGTTATAATTAAAACTTTAGAACAAATAAATTGGTTGTCAAATATTGTAAATGACTTGTTATTGATGACTAGAATTGAGTCTGGAAAAGAAAGCTTAAATATAGAAAAATTCAATTTATCTAATGTAATTATAGAATTGATTGAATTAATGGAAGGAATAGCTGAAGAAAAAGAGGTAACAATATTATTTGAGGGAGAAAAAAATATTTTTATAGAAGCTGATAATAATAAATTAAAAAGAGTTATTTTAAATATGATGTCAAATGGAATAAAGTATAATAAAAAAAATGGAGAATTAAAAATAGAAATTAAAGAATTAGAGAATAATATAGAAATAATATTTGGAGATACTGGAATTGGTATGAAAAAGGAAAATTTGAATAAAATTTTTGAAAGATTTTATAGAGAAGATAAAGTAAGAACAATAAGAAAATCAGGAACGGGATTGGGATTATCTATTGTTAAATTTATAATAGAAAAGCATAAAGGAAAAATAGAAGTGGAGAGTATTGAAGGATTTGGAAGTAAATTTAGAATAATTTTACCCAAAAATTATAATTGAAAGTACTTTTTATAAAAAAATTCAGCACAAAGAAAAAGCATTTAAAATCATGGGAGAACATTGGTAAAAGAATATTTATGTGGGGGAATTAAGGAGGAAATAATGATAAGAATTTTGAAAACACTGCTACTGTTTTTTTTGCTAATAGTAAGTTTAGTGGGATGTGGTGGGACAAAAGAAAAGAAAGTGGCTGTAATTTTTACAAGTTCAATTGAGGGAAGAATAGATGGAATTAACACTGATAAAGGAAAGTTTGGTGGAATAGTTAATATTGCAGAAGAGATAAGAATTAAGAGAAAAGAGTTAGAAGAAAATGGGTATAAAGTATTATTAATGGATACAGGCAATAGTCTAAGTGGTACATATTATGGCTCTGGTGATAATATATATAATATATATGAAAAAATAGGATATCAAGTAATAGGAATAGGGGCTAGAGAATTAGAGCTTGGAATAGATAAAGTAGGAGAATTTAATAAAAAAGGAAAATTAAAATTTGTTTTAACAAATATTAGTGAAATAGATAAATATGCAAATGAAGAAGTAACTATAAAAATTAATGATGTTAAAATTTCAATTTTAAATTTTATAGATTATGAATCGCAAAATAATTATAAAAGAGAATTAAAAGGGTTGAAGGCATATTCCGCAATAGGAGAAGTGGCTTTAAAAAAAGTTGATGATGTATCTAAAAAGAGCGATGTAGTATTAGTTATTAATAATGGTACCCCTGTAATGAAATATAAATATTTAAATACAAATATAAAAAATTTAATTAATATATCTAGACATGATTTTAAAAATAGGAATATATATAATTTAAAAAGATATGGTCAAGAATTAGGCGTAATTACATTTGCGTATAATAGAAATGGAAAAATAATAAAGAATTTTAAGATCGAAAAATTTCCAATAACAGAAATGAAAATAAATAATGCAAAAGATATAGAAAAACTTTTGGAATATGAAAAACAATCAAAACAGCAAGAAGGAGAAACAGTTTTAGGAAAATCTAATATTATATTAGATAGAGATAACAGTTATAAAGAAGAATCGCCAATAACAAATTTTGTTTGTGATGTTTTATATGAGAAATATAAAAATAAAGGAGTAAAATTTGTTTTAATAAATAATGGTTCAGTAAGAAAACCGCTATTAAAAGGAAATATAACTAAAAAAGATATTTTTAATGTAATACCGTTTTTTAATTATTCAACAATTTTGGATTTAAAAGGTAAAGATATACAAAGAATTTTAGAAAAGCAAAATGAATTTTATGGTAGAATAAGAATGCAATCAAATTTAGGTGTGATACAAAAAATAAGCAAAAATAAACTAGAAGTTTATTTAAATGGAAAAAAGCTTGAAGATGAAAAATATTATAGGATATTAACAACTAATTATTTAGCAAATGGAGGGGATGATTGCACTGAATTTGCTAATAAAATAAATACTGAATATGGAAATTTATTAAGAGAAGATGTGGAAGAATATGTAAGAAAGAAAAAAATCATTGATTATAAATTCAAAAAAAGAATACTAAAATTAGGAGGACAAAATGATTGATTTTAAAAAAGTAAAAAAGATGAAAAAGGCAGAAATACATTTACATTTAGATGGTTCTATGAGAATAGAAACTATTTTAGACTTGGCTAAAAAAGATGGAATAGAATTACCAACTTATAATTTTGATGAATTTAGAAAATATGTCGAGGTAGAAAAAGATAATAGTTCTTTAATAGAATATCTTAAAAAATTTGAATTGCCATTAATGGTATTACAAGATAGTAAAGCATTAGAAAGAACCGCTTATGAATTAATTGAAGATTTGGCAAAAGATAATTATATATATGTAGAGATAAGATTTGCTCCATTACTACATTTAAATAATGGAATGAAGGCAGAAGAAGTTGTAGAATCAGTTTTGAGAGGATTAAAAAAAGCAAAAGAAAAATTTGGAGTTGAATCTGGATTATTATTATCAGTTATGAGGCATATGTCAGTTGAAGATGGGAAAAAAGTTTTAGAATTAGGTAAAAAATATAAAGATAGTGGCGTTGTTGGATTGGATATGGCAGGAGATGAAAAAAATTATTCGCCATTAATATTTAAAGAAGTTTTTGAGGAAGCAAGAGAAGCAGGAATAAATTTTACTATACATGCAGGAGAAGCAGCAGGAGTAAAGAGTATAAGAGAAGCAATTGAATTAGGAGCAAAACGACTAGGACATGGGATAAGAGCTTTTGAAGATGAAGAACTATTAAAAGAGATAAAAGAAAAAAATATTGTATTGGAAGTTTGCCCAATTAGTAATTTTCAAACTAAAGTATTGGCGGATTTCCATGATTATCCTATAAAAAAATATTTGAAAATGGGAATAAAATTAAGCTTAAACACAGATAATAGAACTGTATCAAATACCAATTTTATAAAAGAATTGAAATTTTTAGAGAAATATTTTGATTTTGAAAATGAAGAAATTGAAGAGATGGTAAGAAATAGCGTGAGGTTTAGTTTTGCAAAAGAAGAGACAAAAAAAAGATTATTAGAGGAGTTATAAAATGAGAGATGATAAAGATATAATATATTTTTTATCAGAAAACAAAGCAAAAGGGATAAATGAAATAATAGATTCACTTGGAATGTCCAGAAAAAATAAAAAAAAGATATCTAAAAAATTGGAAGAGTTAGAAGAAGCAGGGGAAATAGTTAAAATAAAAGGGAATAGATATACAACACCAGAAAAGGCAGGATATTTAAAAGGAAAATTTCAAATATCAAGAGGAAGCTTTGGATTTGTAGATGGAGAAAATGAATCTGTTTTTATTCCAAGAGGAAAATTTGGAACTGCAATGTCAGGAGATACTGTGTTAGTTAATATTACTGTACAAGGCACAGCTAGAAAAAAAAGCGAAGGTGAAATAGTAAAAATAGTAAAACGAAGTTCTGATAAAGTAATTGGAATATTTCAAGAAAATAGAAACTTTGGATTTGTAGTTCCAACAACTAAAATGGGAAAAGATATATTTATAAGTAGAAAATATTTTAAAAATGCTAAAAATGATGATCTTGTTTTAGTAGAGGTATTAAATTGGGGTGAAAAAGCTAAAAAACCAGAAGGAAAAATAATTGAAGTATTAGGAGATCCATATGATACAAATGTAATGATAGATGCTTTAATAAAACGAAATGGATATAGCGAAGAGTTTCCAGAAGAGGTAAAAAAAGAGTTAGAAAATATAACTGAACCATCTGAAGAAGAAAAGAAAAAAAGAAGAGATTTGAGAGAATTAGCATTAATCACAATCGATGGAGAAGATGCTAGAGATTTGGATGATGCTGTTTATGTAGAAAAATTAGAAAATAATAATTACAAATTAATAGTAAGTATAGCAGATGTATCTTATTATGTAAAAGAAGGCTCAGAGCTAGATAAAGAAGCTTTAAATAGAGGGAATAGCGTTTATTTAGTAGATAGAGTAATACCAATGTTTCCAAGAAAATTATCAAATGGCATATGTTCGCTAAATGAAAAAGTTGATAGATTAGCATATACAGTGGAAATGGAAATAAATGAAAAAGGAAAAGTCTTGTTTGTAGATACATATAAATCTGTTATAAATGTAAAACATAGAATGACATATGGTTCTGTTAATAAAATATTAAAAGATGACAGTAGTGAAATTGAGAAATATAGAGATATTTATGATATGCTAAAGAAAATGAGAAAATTATCAGATATTTTAAGAAATAAAAGATTAAAAAGAGGGAGTATAGATTTTGATTTTAAAGAAAAAAAAGTTGTATTAAATAAAAAAGAAAAAGTTGAATATATAAAGGTAAGAAGTAGAGATTTATCTGAAAGTTTAATAGAGGAATTTATGTTATCAGCAAATGAAGCTGTAGCTGAAAAACTATTTTGGTATGAAATTCCTTCAATATATAGAATTCATGAAAAACCAGATCTAGATGACATAAAAGCTCTTAATAAAATATTAATGAATTTTGGATATAAAATATCTAATATAAATGAATTACATCCTGGAAAATTTCAAAAGATAATAGAGGATGTAAAAGATAAAGAATATAGTATGTTAGTAAATAAAGTAATCTTAATGTCGTTAAAACAAGCTAAATATAATTTAGAAAATTTAGGACATTTTGGATTAGCAGCAAGTTATTATACACATTTTACTTCCCCAATAAGAAGATATTCTGATCTGATTGTACACAGAATATTAGATGAAGTGGAAAGTGGAAAAATCAATAAAAAAAGAAGCTTATATTTAGAAAAATTTATTGATAAAGCTGCAAAACATATCTCAACGACAGAAAGAGATGCAGAAAAAGCAGAGAGAGAAAGTGTTAGAATAAAAATAGTAGAGTATATGATAGATAAAGTTGGGAATGAATATAACGGAATCATTACAGGATTAAATAAAAATGGAATGTTTATAGAATTAGAAAACTATGTAGAGTGTTTTTTTAATACAAATAATGCTAAAGATGAATACATTTTTGACGAAAATAAAAATAAAGTACTTGAAAAAAATAGGAATAAGAGTTATAATATAGGCGATGCAATAAAAATTTTAGTAGTTAGAGCGGAATTAAAAGATTTATCAGTTGAAGTGATTCCTTTCGAAGGAGAAGAAAATGGCGATAGCAGCAAATAAAAAAGCATATCATGATTATACCATTTTAGAAAAACTTGAAGTTGGGATAGAATTAAAAGGAACAGAAGTAAAATCGGTAAAAGCAGGAAAAACTAGCATAAAAGAAAGCTATGTAAAAATATTAAAAGATGAAGTATTCATTTTAAATATGTATATTGGAAGTTATGAGTTTGGAAATATACATAATGTAGATGAGAGAAGAACTAGAAAATTATTTTTACATAAGAAAGAGATATCAAAATTGGCTGGTAAAGTTTCTGCAAAAGGATTTACACTTGTGCCATTAAAAGTATATCAGAAGAAAAGATTAATTAAATTAGAAATTGGTTTGGCACAAGGAAAAAAATTACATGATAAAAGAGAAGTATTAGCAAAAAGAGATCAACTAAGAGATATCAATAGAGAATTAAAAAATTATAGGTAATATTTTGGGGGTGTTCTGGTTTCGACAGGGGTGGATATTTTATAATAAGCAAGCTAGGGTGACTCCTATAAAAAGTCAAAACTTAAAATTAAACGCAAATAATAATAATTACGCTTTAGCTGCCTAGTCAGCTAGCCATTGGTTGTCCTTGTCAGGGTGGATTAAATCAATGCTAACTTTACCTGACTACCTATTATTAGGTTCTCTGAATTAATAGGGAAATTTAGGAGATAGTTTTATCAAATCTTGCTTTTGGGAGTTGATAAAATGAATTTAAATCAAAAGATAAGCTTGTAGAAAGTTATAGATGATTTGTCTCTGGACATGGGTTCGATTCCCATCACCTCCACCAAAATTTATATATAAATAAGTACTTAAATAGAATACAATAAAAGTTATATTAGACTTAGCAGTTTTTTCATTTCTATGAGAAAAAAATAAAAAATAGGGGGATTGCTTTATGAAAAGAATAAAAACAACATTATATGTATTATTATTTTTATCAATTAATTTATTAGGATTTGGAAATGTTAATAAAGAATTAGTTCGTTTAGAAATAAATGA